>NZ_FRBF01000001.1 GCF_900142545.1 Fibrobacter sp. UWT2
AACTGCGTTTAAACGGAATGAGCCCGGTTCAATACCGGACCCATAACTCAATTTTATCCTAACTTTAACCTGTCCAACTTTTTGGGGTCGGTTCAGGCGAAGGGGTGCGCGGAAGACCCGGTTAGGGCGGGCAAAGGAGATGCCCGCTCGGAGGCGGGCATGACAATGAGGGGTGGGGCGGGGCTGTAGCGCAGGGGGAGGCTTCCCCCTTCCATAAAAAGAAACCGCCGAGGTGATTGCCTCAGCGGTTTAATTTTTGATAGGAAGTGCGATTAGCGGAGCACGATGTCGCCGTTTGCGACGAGCTTGTCACGCAGCTTGTTGTGTGCCTTGTTGACTTCGTCGTCGGTAAGGGTGCGGTCCATGGCCTGGTAGGTGAGGCTGTAGACCATGTTCTTCTTGCCGGCTTCGATCTTGTCGCCTTCGTAGATGCTCTTGAGCGTAATCTTCGCGAGGTTCTTCGGGTTCAGACCCTTGATGCGGGCAAGAATCTGCTCGTGAGTCATGGTCTTTTCGACTTCGATAGAAATGTCGCGGCTAGACGGTACCTGGCGGCTGAACGGTTCGAACACGATCTTCTTGTGGGTGGCGTGTTCCATCTTGTCCATGTCGAGTTCCATCACGTAGGTGGTGTAGCCGATATCGAAGGCGGCCATGGCGGTCGGGTGGAGTTCACCCATGGTGCCGAGCACCATGCCGTCGGCGAGGACTTCGACTTGCTTGCCCGGGTGCAGGAAGAGTTCTGCCTTAGCCGGAACGCGGAATTCTACCACGAGGCCCACGCGCTTGAGGAAGCTCTGCACCAGGCCCTTGAAGGCGGCAAAGTCAATCTGTGCGGGCTTGTCGTTGAGCGGGTTCACGTCGAAGGAGCCTGCAATCGTGAGGGCGACCAAGTTCGATTCGTCGAAGCCCGGATCGCGTACATCCTTGCGGTCGCGCTTGAACTGGCCCTTGGCAACTTCGAACAGACGAACGGAACCGGGGCGGTTCTTTTCGTTTTCGGCAACGCTCTTGAGCAAGTTCGGAAGGAGGCTGGTCGGAACCACGCCGAGTTCATCGGAAAGAGGGTTGAGGAGCGCTGCGGGCTTGCTGCGGCGGTCATCATTTTCGGCGCCGAACAGAGCTTCGGTGCGGGCCTTGCTCGTAAAGCGGAGGCTCAAGCATTCGTGCAGACCCATTGCAGACAAGGTCTTGCGGATCTTACGGTTCAGGACTTCAATCGGCGGAAGTTCGTTCGGCTGCATCTTGAAGCTCGGCAGCGTGTACGGGATGTTGTCGAAACCGATAAGGCGGGCGACTTCTTCAATGAGGTCGACTTCGCGTTCGAGGTCGGGGCGGTAGCCCGGAATCTTGAAGGTGATAGATTCGGCATCCTTCTTCACGACTTCGAGGGCGATACCCGTGAGGTACTTTTCGATGTCTGCTGCGGCAATCTTCATGCCGATGACCTTTTCGGCGCGTGCCGTACGGAGCGTGACTTCGTTCAAATTCTTCTTGTGGTCGTCGCCGGTGTATTCGACGGAGCCCTTGAGAATGCGGCCACCCGCGACTTCCTGAATCATGGCGCAGGCGTAGCGGCTGTATTCGTCTTGGGTAGTAAAGTCAATTTCGCGTTCGAAGCGGTAGCTGGAATCCGTCGAGATGCAGAGGCGCTTGGCCTGCTTGCGGACGATGGTCGGGTTGAACCAGGCGCTTTCGAGGAACACATTCTTGGTGGCATCGACAATTTCGGATTCAACGCCGCCCATCACGCCGGCTACGCAAGCCGGACGGTCACCATCGCAAATCACGAGGTCGCTTTCCAAAAGTTCATGAGCGGTGTGGTCGATGGTTTCAATCTTTTCGCCCTTGGCGGCGCGGCGGACCTTAATCTTGTTGCCGTGCAACTGGTCCATGTCGAAACTGTGGAGCGGCTGGCCCACGTCCATCAGAATGAAGTTCGTGATGTCGACCACGTTGTTGATGCTGTTCATGCCCACGGCATGCAAAAGCTTGGCGAGCCAAGCCGGAGACTTTTCGACCTTTACGTCCTTGATGACGCGACCCACGTAACGGGAGCAACCGCAACCCGGAACCACTTCGAGGCTGATAGCAGAGCTAGCGGCTTCGGAATCTTCCTTGAGTTCGTAAGCGAGCGGCTTGAGCGGACGGCCGAACTTGGCGGCGAGTTCGCGGGCCACGCCACGGTGGCTGAGGGCGTCCGGACGGTTCGGGGTCACGTTCAGTTCAAAGCAGACGTCGTAGAGGCCGAGGCTCACGAATGGGGTGCCTGCAGGAATGCTGTCATCGAGAACCATGATACCGGCGTGGTCGTCGCTGAGGCCGATTTCGTCTTCGGCGCAAATCATACCGAAACTTTCGACGCCGCGAATCTTGGACTTCTTCATCTTGAGCATGGTGCCGTCGGGGAGCGGAAGTTCTGCACCAATCGGGGCGAGCACCACGGTCTGGCCGGCGGCCACGTTCGGGGCGCCGCAAACAACCTGGATGGTTTCTTTGCCGTTATTGACGGTCGTAATGTGCAAGTGGTCGCTATCCGGATGGGGTTCGCAGGTAAGAACCTTTGCCACAACGAGCTTTTCATAAACCTTGCCCGGTTCTTCGGTACCTTCGACTTCCAAGCCGATGGAGGTCAATGCCTTTGCAACTTCTTCCGCATTTTCCGGAAGATCCACATGACGTCTGAGCCAATTCAAAGAAACTTTCATCGTATTATCCTTTATGACACGAATAATGCCGCGGTTTTATGGGGTCGCTGCAAAATACGTGCCTGCTTAAATTTTCGCAGGTAAATGTAGAAAATATGGTTAGGCTTTTACCGGGAAAAGCCGCGATGCAGGGGCTTTAGCTGGTTTATCACCGATTGCAGTTCCTTAGGGAGCGGGCAATCGAGTACGATTTTATCGCCGTGCCAGGTGAATTCCAGGCGGCAACTGTGCAAGAAAAGGCGGTGTAGTCCGAGCTGCTTTTTGACTTCGCGGTTGAGGGCGAAATCGCCATAGCGGGTGTCGCCGAGGAGCGGGTGCCCGATGCTTGCGAAGTGGGCGCGAATTTGGTGCATGCGGCCTGTTTCAAGCTTGATTTTTACGAGGTCGTAGCCTTCGTAATGCTGCTTGACGCGGTAGTGGGTGACTGCCTTTTGGGCGTCCTTGCCGGTTTCGCCGACCTTCATTTTACTTCCCTTGGCGGCATCGGTGCGGGTGAGTGTTTCGTTGATGGTGCCTTTGTCTTTTTTGAGGTTCCCTTTGACGAGGGCGAAGTAGAATTTGTCGACTTCGTGTTCGCGGATCATGCGCGTGAGTTCACGGAGGGTGTCGCCGTGGAGGGCCGCAATAATCATGCCCGAAGTTTCCTGGTCAAGGCGGTGGGCGATGGTGGGTTTGAAGTCAAGCCCTTCGCGGCGTCCCCATTCCCACAAGTATTCTACAAGGCTCTCACCGGGTTTGGTTCCCGAACCGGGTTGGCTTGCAAGTCCCGAGGGCTTGTTGATGACTACGTAGTCTTCGGTTTGAATCACAATGTCGAGTTCGCTTGCACCCCAGCCGCTTTGCTTTTCCGACGGCGAGGTTGCCTTGCCCCAGGTGGATTTTGCTTTTGCAAAACCGGTGTTAGATTTTGCTTCTTCGCTTTGGCTTGCGGGGAATTGGATGACGTTGGTGGCGCCTTGGGAATCCGCATCGACGCTTTTAAAGTTCTCGTAAATGCAGACGGTGTCGCCTTCCTGCAACATTTGATTTGCTTTACCCACGACGCCATTCACGCGGACTTTCTTCTTGCGGATGACGGCGAAAAAGACCGACAGCGATTCGTCGGGGAATGCCTTGCGCAAAAAACGATCGAGGCGCATGTTGGCAAAATTGCGGTCAATGACTCGGGTAATCATAGGCAGTAGTCGGTAGGAAGTTAGAAGTAGACAGTGGTTAGTAAACAGGGGTTAGGAATTTTATTGTTCCTTTCTTGCATAATGGGCGAGTCGTACGCCGTCGGCAGCGCTGGTGACGATACCGCCGGAATATCCGGCACCTTCGCCGAGCACAAACAGGCCTTTGGTATTCACGCTTTCAAGCGTCTCGTTATTGCGACTCATGCGCAGTGGGCTGCTGGTGCGGGTTTCGGGGGCGACGATCAGGCCTTCTTCGATGAATCCGGGAATCTTCTTGTCAAAATTCTGGAATCCTTCGGCGAGGCTTTTGCAAATGGTTTTGTCCATCCAGTCCCACAGATTGCTTTGTACAAGTCCGCAGGGGTAGGTGGATTTTGGGAGCGATTTGTCTTCGCGGTGGGCGAGGAACGCCTTGATGGTTTGGGCCGGAGCGGCATAGCTTTTGCCGCCGACCGCGTAGGCGTCGCTTTCGATTTTGCGCTGGAATTCAAGCCCGCCGAAGAGCTTGTCGCTTGCGGCAATGGGCACGGCGATGGCGCCATTGGCAAAGGGACCGTTGCGACGGCTGTAACTCATACCGTTGGTGGCAAGGGTCCCAGGTTCCGAGGCGCAGGGCACCAGAACGCCACCCGGACACATGCAGAAACTGTAGGCGCTGCTTGATTTGTTCAGTGTCGGGGTGGCGAGGAAATATTCGGCGGAACCCGTGAGCTTGGTATCTACATTCAAGCCGAGTTGGCGCATGTTGATAAGCGCTTGCGGGTGCTCGACGCGCACGCCCATGGCAAAAGCCTTACTTTCGAGTGCGACGCCACGGGCGTGGAGCATTTCGTAAATGCTCCGGGCAGAATGCCCGACGGCGAGCACCAAGGCTTCGCAGGGTTGCCAATTTGCCTGAGAATTGGGCGTTGAAACGTCTCGCAGCTGGATCGCCGCAATGCGGCCATCTTTAATTTCGATGTCTTCAAGTGCGGTGCTAAAGTGAATCTTGCCGCCAAGCTTTGCAATTTCGGCGCGCAGTTCTCGCAGCAATAAAACCAAACGGTCCGTGCCGATATGCGGCTTGGCGAAGGTCACGACAGACTCGTCGACTCCAAAGTCGACCATGTCGTGTAGAACCTGTTCCACGAACAGGTTCCGGGTGCGGGTATTGAGCTTTCCATCGCTAAAGGCCCCCGCACCGCCTTCGCCAAAAAGCACGTTACTGTAGGCGTTAAAATTCCGGTCGACAAAGAATCGGCGAATATCGCGGAAGCGTTCTTCCACGCATTTGCCTTGTTCGTACAAATCGACTGCAAAACCTTTCCGCAGCAAATGCAATGCCGCCCAAAGTCCACTCGGACCTGCGCCAATCACATCCGCATGGCCGGGCATCGCGACGCTGTTTTTCTGCGGGTCGCTTTCAAGAGTTTCTTTGTCACGCGTAGCCGCTACAAGTCCCTTGGCGTGATTTCCGATGGCGCGGACTTCGCGCTTCAAGTCAAAAATAACGTTGTAAGACCACTTAGGGTCTCCTTTGCGACGGCTATCCAACGAAAAACGCTCTACCTGCAAATTGAAGATTTCTTCGGGGTGCAGGCGGAGTTCCTTGGCCAAAGCCTCGCGGTACTTGCCTTTCTTGGCAAGCGCAACGCTTAGTTCTCTGTAACGGTAGGTGAACATTATTCCAAATTTAAAAAATAAAGAGCCGCTTCCTGTAAAAGCGACTCTCTACTAAAGCTCTGTCTACTGCCTACTGCTAACTGTTTACTGCGCCAAAGGCGCGTTAGAATACGTAATTTACGCGAATGCCGCCGTAAACATCCTTGTATTCGTCGCTGATATTGTCTGGACGATAGAAGAAGGCTGCTCCGGTGTACCATTCTGTGCTTAAACGCTTGGTGTGGTTTACGCGAAGGCTTACGCTGCCCAGAACATCGGTTTCGGATTCGTCAACGTCGGTGCCGTTGTCTTCCCATTCAATGTCCATGTGACGGAATTCGCCCGAAAGACCCAAAATCAGGAACCTTTTCAAGAAGGATATTTCAAGATTGTCGTTGATGGTGAATTCGCGTTCGGTCATGTCGTTGCGCTTGTAGTTCTTGAATCGCGGAATGAAACCGAATTGGTTTTGCACCTGCTTCAGAGTCGTTGTCGCAGACAGCGGGTAGGCCTGTTCAAAGTAGTTGGCGCCGCCAAAGTAGTAACCCAGTTTGGCCCAAGTGGCATTGGAAAGGTCCATATCCTTGATATTGTCGTCCTTGTAGAATTTGGAATCATCGGTACGGAGCGTCCAGCGGCCGGCAGCCTTGAATACGGTTTTAAATGCTTGAACAGAAAGACCCAGGTTCCAGGTGTTCTTGTAGATTCTTTCTTGGAACTTGGAGGCGAGATAATCTTCTGAGGACAAGCTGTTATATTCAGCCCAACGAGCGGAATCGACTAACGTTGTGTCTTTGTAGTCATCGATAATTTCGGTCGTAGCCTTGTCCTTGCGTGCGGCAAACCAACCATCCCTATAGATTCCGTCTTCCAGGATGTAGTCTCCGTGGAGCTGGTAGGGACGGTATTGCGTACGGTATTCCAGGTTGTATCCGACGTTGACATCTACGTGCTTGCCAATTTTAAAGCTGTTGTTCAAAGTCCAGTTCTGAATGTACTTGGTTCTGCCGTAATCCAGTTCATGTTCTTCGAACCACGGAGAATCTTCGTCGTTAAAGAGACCCCAGTGGGTTCCTTCTCCAAGACCGAAGATGTTGGTCATTTCGCCGTTGGCGGCGTTTTCGATATTGAGTAAGTAACCGAAGTTCAGTGTCCAGAAGTTTGTAATAATCTGCTCGATTTCGCCGCCGAATTCACGAGTATTTGCCAGCTGGTCTGCAGAACCGGCACTGTAGAAGTCTTCGCCAATATACTTCAAGTGGCCAGAAATTGTTGTCTTGTAAATGTTCCAGTAAAGCGAGGCTCCGATGGCGAAATTCTGGCTGCCCCAGTTGAGGCCCATAACGCGGTCGTCGTCGCGGTCGCTTTCGTAATCCTTCTTGAGCTGCTTGGCTTCACGAACCAAGGTACGCAAGGAATCACGCATTTCGCTGCGGTTCAGGGTGGTGTTGCCGCCAAAGATTTCGTCCAGTTCTTCAGCCGAAAGGGAATTGATTCTGCTTTCGCTGACCATGAGCTGGCGAAGCTTGCCCATAGAAGCGGTATTCAGCCCCGCTTTGGTGAAGACTTCGTTAATGGCACGTTCCCTGTAGACGTCTGCGGTATCGGCGCGGCCGACGGCAATTTGTCCGTTCAATTCGATGTCGCCGGGGTAGAACAGCCAGTTTCCATCGGCGTACAAGGTAAAGGACTTCTGCAAGGGTTCGCTTGTAATAGAAGCCCTGCTTCCGCCATCGCGCAGGAGCGGGTCGTGAATTTCATCGTCGGCATAAATGGCGCCGAAGGTAGCGTCAAAGCGGCGGAGCGGAGCCCACTTGATGGATCCGCCGTAGGCAAGGCGCTGTGCCTGAGCTTCGCCGTCTTCGATGTAGTTCTTGTAAATGTCGGGGTGACGGTCGCCGATCTGGTAAGGCTTGCGGTTTTCACCAAAGAATCCGTTCAGTTCCAGCAGGGGCTGGTTCACGTTGTTCTTCAGGAGCGAAAGGGTGTAGCTTGCACCGAAAATGGGCAATCCCGCCATATAGGTTTCGCCACCGATCCTGGTAAAGTCGCCTAAGATCAGCTGGTTGTAGTTGTCAGTGTAAGTCAACGTTACCGGATTCGGCGAGAACTGATTCCATTTGTCTCCGGTGTAATCGGCGCTAAGTTCAATGGACTTTCCGTCGGGAGACTGCATCAACAAGTAAATGCTTGCTTCAGTTCCAAAACCGGGAACCTGGAACGTATTCTTGTAATGGTCGCCAGGCTGGATCGTGTCGCCGGAAATCTCGACGGGGGATTCCCTGTCGTTCTTGCGCATCAACACATGGTGGTAATGGTTGCCGAACATGACGCTACCAATGACGTTCCAGGACTTCTGAGTAGAATCAGCCTTTTCTTCGTCTTCAGCTTTTTTTGCAAGCAGAGCGCCAATGTTGTCATTGGCGTCTACAGGGCGGCTTTCAATGCCCGGAATTTCGGGATTTGTAGGCAATGTCTGGGCGACACCGCTAAAGTCCTTGTTGAAGTTGGTTTCGTTTTCGCCAATGCTTTCAATCACGTTCTTGTCGAGAACGTCGCCTGCGCTAGCACCCACCTTGTTTTTGCTAACGGTAGAGTTGTCAAGAGACAAGTAGCTGTTGCCCATGTCCAAAATAGCGTAGGTGTTGTTCTGGAAATTCGACGATGCTACGTTGGTGATGGCGAGTTCCGAATTGTACAAGGCGACCTTGTTGCCGTCAAACTTCACGTCACTAATCGTGGCGTCACTGTAGCTGTCGATATGGACTGCAGCACCGTCGTTCTTTTCGAATTGGCTTCCGCTAATGGATACCTTGGAATTCTTGGCATAGACGCCGCGGCCAGAAGTCTTTTCGATTTTGCTAGAAAGAATGCTGACGGAGGTGTTTTCTGCTACGATACCGTTGGCAGCTCCACTAATGGTGGCGTTCCGGATTTCAGAAGATTCCGAACCCGAAAGGAAGATGCCTTTCCAGTCGCCGTTTTGAGGCGTGGCCGATGCAGAAACAAATTCTGCCTCGCCGGCTACGACCAACTGGCCTTTGACGTAGAGACCAGTGCCCGGGGCAAACTGCAACTTGACGCCGGGGACAATCACCAGCACTTGGCCGTCTTCGACGGTAAGGTCTTCCGTTACCAGGTAGGGAGACTGCTCTGCCTTGATAAAACCACGAACGGAACCGTTAATCGGTGTGCCTTGAACTGGGGCTGCTGGTTCTTGGGCGTAAGCCAGTGCGGTGGTCAGGGCGATAATCGAAAAAAGAGAAATGTTTTTCATTATTAGACCTTGTATGGCTTAGTTTGCGTAAGAATTTCGCCGCTCTTCAGCTTGACCGTGATTTTGACGATGGTTGTTCCGCGTTTTAGTTCAATCTGCTGGTCGATTCTGTTAGAAAGCATATCCGAACCGCGGATAATAATAGTCTTGCCCAGATAGGCAATCTTGATTTCCCTGATATAGTCCGGATCGTTCTGCGGAAGACCCGCAATAGTGAAACTCAGCTGTCTGTGAATCTTGCTGTTGACGCCTTTGGGCGGCGGGGGCGGCACGGGCACGTGTTCCAGACCATCGCCACCGTCAATGACAATCTTTGCGTTCCTGATGGGCGGGTAGCATTCAAGTTTCTTGTTGATTTCGACATGGTTGCCAGCCAAGTCCTCTACGTGGAAGGTGTAGTTGTGGGTTCCACGGGAGAGCTTGTCGTTAAACTGGCGGTCGCTATCGATGTAGACGTTCTTTTGGGGCTGCCCATCAACAGAAAGGGTGTAAATGGCCCTGTCCCCAGTGGTTTGACCAAGTTCCAACCATACCTTGCACTTGTTGGCGGTCATGGCCAAGGTCGGCGGCAACAGATTGACTGTCTTGCAACTCTTGTTCACCTTGAGAGGAACCGTTGCCGATTGGTCGCCGTTTTCGGATTCATAGTTTATGACGATTGCATTCTCGTTCCAGTTGCCGGCCTTGTCGGATACAGAAATGGAATGGGAGAATTTTCCGTTTGCGCTCAGGGGTACCAGGTTATTCGAAGTGTATTTGCCGAGCTTGACGGTGAGGGTGGCGTTACTGTCCGAAGGATCGAATACGCCTTCAATGGTTGCCATGGCGGGGTCGCAGACTTCGACGGGCGTATTTGAGGTGATTGTCAGGGGAACAGGTCTGCTCGATTCATCTCCTTCTTGGTTGCCTGCGTAATAGGTTGTCACCAAGCCGCACTGAATGGTGTTGGTGGAATCATTGCCGTAGAAACAGGTTAACGGGAATTTCTTGGGACCGACCGTGCTGGCCGCCCACTTGACTACCAACTGGATTTCGCTACCGTCAGAAAGAACTGGTTCGTCAAAGATACGGATATGGGTGCCTTCGGTACAGGTGGCGACAATGGTCTGTTCTGCGGAATGAACCACATCGGGGAGGGGAGTGACATTACACTGAATTTTGGCCTTCAGGGCGTTCTGCTTTTCGGAAATCTTCTTGTCTGCTTCTTCGGTAGCCTTGCGGATAGCGTCTGCCGATAAGGTGGTGTCTGTCAAAACGGAATCGATGGCCTTGAAAAGATCCTGATTACCCGAAGATTTCAGGTCCATCACGAGGAAATCCTTTTTGCAGTAAATAATAGTCTGGCCACCCGAGATGGAACGGGTTGCTTGTTCGTTGTCGTTGTCGGCAAACTCAAGGCTTCCTGTTGAGAGGGATGCCACGGAGCAACTTTTCGATGTTCCGACGAAGCCGTCAGTACCGCGGATTGCTGCGGTTGCGGTTCCAGTCTTGAATTTGAATTTGCTCTTGCCGTTCGCCTGCTTTTGCACGTCGAACTTCATGCTTCCCCTCTTGACTTCGGTGACGAAGTTGTTTTCGCCGTCTTCAAAGGAGAGCTTGGTAATGGAAACAACGGTGTTTTCCTGAACGTTGAAGGAACTTCCGTCCGGAAGCCCGATTGTTACTTCGGATTCCTGCTGGGTGATGATGTCGTCACGTTCCTTGACACTTTTTGCTTTTTTGAGCTTATTCTTGTCGGGATCATTGCTCTTGATGACCATTTCGGAGCCACCACGGTGCACGAAAACTTCGCCTACGGCATAGTGAACTTTACCCGTTTGCGATTTTGCGGCGAAAGACGCCCCTACAAATATGGCCAAAAGGGCGGTTTGTAGCTTAAAAAAACGTGAAAAGGACATAAAGCCTCGCTTTATAGTTACATTCGTTCGTAAATATATGTATTTTTTTACAGTCCCGAGCAGAAATGTATACTCGGGGTAACAAAACTGTGACTTTTTTCAAAGTTTTTTGGAAGAAGGTCAAAACCTATAACTACAGGACTAAATATGGAAGTTGAAGAACTGACCGTTGCCTATAGCGATGAAGATACCGGTGAAGAAGTCATCAAGGAAATCGGCAAGGAAATCCTTTCGAAGGGTGCATGGCCGACCGTGATGTTCTTTTACCAGGAACGTGACCCGAAGTCCGGTGAATTTACGGAACCCAAGGTGTCGTTGCGCCGCTACCGCAAGATGGCGGGCAATTTCAAGCCCCAGGGCAAGTTCAAGATCACGGGCAAGGCTCAGGCCGAAGCTATCATTGACGTCCTCAAGAAGTGGTATAACATTTAATGCCAGACCCTGCTAGTCGAAAGAAGAAGTATAATATCGAGTTCCTTTGCGAGGGGGACATCGAGGCTTTTCCGTATAAGGACAAGTTTGAAAAGATGGCTCGCAAGCTCCTTGCCGAAGAAGGCAAGGAAAAAGACGTGAATATCGTGCTCTGCACCGACGAGTTCGTTCGTGTCATGAACCGCGACTACCGCGGTCTTGACAAGGTGACGGACGTTCTTTCCTTTGAATGGAAGAACGAACTGGGCGTTGAAATCCCCGAAGACGAAGCGATGCTCGGCGAAATCTACATCGCCCGTGAGCAGGTACGTCGCCAAGCTCCTGAATATGGCAATACCTTCTATGCCGAACTCAAGCGTGTGATCGTCCATGGACTTTTGCACCTTTCCGGCTACGACCATATCAAGGCTGCTGACCGCAAGGTAATGCGTGCTCGTGAATGTGAGTTCCTGGGTCTGGACCCCTACAAGGAGAAAGACTGATGGAAAATCCTGAAAGTTGGGCCATAGCGTTCCTTATCATTTTTGTATTCGTTTCGTTCTCGTTTTCGCTGATCAAGGCGGCTTTCAGTGGCATTTACGCCAAGCGCGATGCCCGTGACCGCGAAGGTCGCGAAGAGGTGGTTGCCTCGTTGGTGGAACTGCCGGGCTTTAACGAAACGATTTCGATCGGCCGCATCTTTTGTAACGTGGGTGCGGGCGTTTTGGGCTTTTATCTGTTCCAGATGATTCCTTGGAACTGGGTGCAAGATTACTGGTTCCTGGCTTTTGCCGCTTATCTGGTGGTCGCATGCATCGGCATTTACACCATTACAGTGTTCTTGGCGAACCTGCTCGGAAACTTGAAGCCGGACACTTTTGCTGTGGTGCTGATTCCGCTGTTCAAGTTCATTCGCCTCCCGTTTGCACTGCCGGCAAAGATTTGTCACTTGCTGTTCGTCAAGATTCTGAAGGGCTTGGGCTACGACTCCAAGCTCAGCTTCTTGCCTGAAGAACGCCGCGACGCCGTGCAGGCGCAGGCCGACCTTTCGGACGAGGCGGATCCTGACGCCGAAGGCCTGGAACAAGAAGAACGCCAGATGATTTTGAATATCTTCGATTTCGTGGAAACTCCGGTGCGTGAAATCATGACGCCTCGTGTGGATATGTGCGCGGTCGAAGTCGGCACTCCGCTCGAAGAACTGGTAAAGGTGTTGAATACGGAACGTCATTCCCGTTTGCCGGTGTACAAGGAAACCGTCGATAACATCGTGGGTATCCTTTCGAATCGCGACTTTTTGGAATGGTACACCGAACACCGTGACGAACCGTTTGATATCATGAAGCTCGTGATGCCGCCGGTATTCGTGCCTTACCACAAGAAGATTGACGACATGCTCACCGAACTGCGCAAGACGGGTAACCAGCTCGCTATCGTGGTCGATGAATATGGCGGAACCGCAGGTCTTGTTACGCTCGAAGACATTCTCGAAGAAATCGTGGGCGAAATCAAGGACGAAGATGACGTGGACGAAGATGAAGACGTGCAGCGCCTCAAGGACGGTCGTTTCATTCTCGACCCGATCATGACGCTTTCCGATTTGGAATACAAGCTTGGCGTGGAACTTGAAGCCCCCGAAAATTCCCATGTGGAAACGCTTTCGGGCCTGATTCAGGCTACGCTCGGCATTATTCCGTCTCCTGGTGCCGAAGTCACCATCAAGGGCTACACCTTCCGCGTGCTCAAAATGGATGGCACCCGTATGGAAAAGGTGCTCATGATTCAGCCCGGCAAGGGCAAGACCAAGAACATCAAGGCCGTGCCGCGTACACAGGCTTTTAAGGTGGTGTAACCCATTTTGTCATGCCGGACTTAATCCGGCATTGGCATCATTTATAACAAAAAGGCGAACCTGTAAAGGCTCGCTTTTTTTTGCTTAAGTAGAAAAGCTGATTCCCGCCTGCGCGGGAATGACAAGTTGTAGGGCTACAGCTCTTCCACGGCTTCGGCGCGGAGGTTCTGCACGATGTGGTCCTGACGCTGCGGCGTGTTGTTGCCCATATAGTAGGCGAGCATCTTGCCGAACGAGGCATCGGGCGGAAGCACCACCGTTTCAAGGCGCATGTCTTCGCCGATGAACTGGCCGAATTCTTCCGGAGAAATTTCGCCTAGACCTTTGAATCGAGTGATTTCGAGACCGGTCTTGCCGATTTCCTTGGCAGCTCTGTCGCGTTCCGTTTCGTCGTAGCAGTACTTGGTCACCTGCTTGTTACGCACGCGGAAAAGCGGCGTCTGCAGAATGAACAGGTGTTTCTGTTCCACGAGTTCGGGGAAGAACTGCAAGAAGAAGGTCATCAGGAGCAGACGAATGTGCATACCGTCCACATCGGCATCGGTCGCGATAATCACCTTGTCGTAGCGGAGGTTCTCGAGACCGTTTTCGATATCGAGAGCGTGCTGCAGCAGGTTGAATTCTTCGTTTTCGTACACCACCTTCTTGGTCATGCCAAAGCTGTTGAGCGGTTTACCGCGCAAGCTGAACACGGCCTGCGTCTGCACGTTACGAGCCTTGGTAATGGAACCCGAAGCAGAGTCACCTTCGGTAATGAAGATCATGGTTTCGCGGTTGAGCGCGTTCTTTGCATCGGTCAGATGAATCTTGCAGTCGCGGAGCTTGCGGTTGTGCAGGTTCGCCTTTTTCGCGCGGTCGTTCGCGAGCTTCTTGATGCCCGCGATTTCCTTGCGCTCGCGTTCGTTCTGCGTAATGCGGTTTAAAAGTGCCTTTTCAGTTTCCGGATTCTTGTGCAGGTAGTTGTCGAGCTGCGAGGCCACGTAGTCTACAATCCAGGTACGCAGCTGGGCGCCACCCGGAGCAACTGTCGTCGAGCCGAGCTTGGTCTTGGTCTGCGATTCGAAAACCGGTTCCTGAATGCGTACGGAGATGGCGCCGATAATGCAGTTACGTACGTCGGCCGGGTCCAAGTCCTTCTTGAAGTGGTCTCGGGCACCCTTCACAATACCTTCGCGGAAGGCCTGCTGGTGCGTACCGCCCTGCGTGGTATGCTGACCGTTCACAAAGCTGTAGTAGTGTTCGCCGTACTGGTTGCCGTGTGTAAAGGCGACTTCGATGTCGTTTGCCTTAAAATGGGCCACCGGGTAGCGGATAGAATCGTCCACGTGGTTCTGCAACAGGTCCAGAAGGCCGTTCGGGCTGTTGTAGGTCTTGCCGTTCATCACCAGCGAAAGGCCGTTGTTCAGGTAGGCGTAGTTCCATACCTTTTCTTCCATATAGCCCGGCAAGAAACGGAAATTCTTGAAAATGCTGGCATCCGGTTCGAAATAGATTTCGGTACCGTTCTTTTCTGTCGTATTCTTTTCGCGTTCTTCGCGGACAAGCTTGCCCTTGCTGAATTCGGCTTCCTTGACGCGGCCGTCGCGGAAACTCCTGACGATAAACTTGGTCGAAAGTGCGTTCACCGCCTTGGTACCCACACCGTTCAAGCCCACAGACTTCTGGAAGGCTTCGGAGTCGTACTTACCACCGGTGTTAATCTTCGATACGCAGTCAATGACCTTGCCCAGCGGAATGCCGCGGCCATAGTCACGTACGCGGGCGCTGTGGTCTTCGATGTCAATGATAATCTGCTTGCCGGCACCCATCACGAATTCGTCGATGGAGTTGTCGATAATTTCCTTGACCAGCACGTAAATGCCGTCGTCGGGGCTGTTGCCGTCGCCGAGCTTGCCGATGTACATACCCGGACGTTCGCGGATATGTTCGTTCCATTCCAGTGTTCTAATGCTGTCTTCGGTATACTTTGCTGCTGCCATAGTAATTAGAAACTCTCGTTAAAATTTAAGTCGGTACAAAGATAAACAATTTTTTTGACAGCTGAGTGTCAAAATCGTTCCAGACACAATATACAAAAAATACAACTAGTGTGCAAGTGTGCAGTTTGTTTGCTATTAATAATGAATCAGGGGCGGTCAATGACCAACAAGTTGGATTTTTCTACTTTTAGCCCGTATGAATACTGCTTTTTATGTCTTTATGAAGTTGTTGCCGAAGAATGCCGCTAGCCGTGCCTTCGGTGCTTTGACTCGCCTCAAGTTGCCTGTGATTTCGAAGGCAATGCGTAATGCTTTTGCGAGTTACTACAAGCTGAATATGGAAGAATCGGAATTCCCGATTGATCATTACGCCAACATTGGCGAACTTTTTATCCGTAGGCTCAAGCCGGGTATGCGCCCGATTGCTGATTCCGAAATTGTGTCGCCGGTGGATGGCGTGCTTTCGCAGACGGCAACTTTTGACGATAAGCAGGAATTGATTCAGGCGAAGGGCAAGACTTATACGCTCAAGGACCTGCTCCGCGACGAAGAAATGGCTGCCCGCTTTGAAGGTGGCGCCTTCGCGACGATTTACCTTGCTCCGTTCAACTACCACCGCATTCATAGCCCCGTGAAGGGCGAAGTGGTGGGCGCAAGCTACTGCCCGGGTACACTCTGGCCGGTGAATGTCGGCAGCGTGGAACGCGTGGAAGGCCTGTTCTGCATCAACGAACGCCTCACGAGCCATATCCGCTTGGACGATGGTTCTGAAATGCTGGTGGTCAAGGTCGGTGCCACGAACGTGGGCCGCATCGGTGTCGCCTACACGGACGAACTCTTGGTGAATGCGGGCAAGCTTCCGCGCAACTGCAAGCGCTACGACTGGAAACCCGCTCAGAAAATCACCGTGGAAAAGGGTGGCGAACTTGGCCGCTTCGAAATGGGCAGCACCGTGATCCTCGTGGTCGACAAGAAAATCCGCGAAAGGAATCCGGGACTCTTCCAGAGCCGCGTAGGAACTGCCGTGAAGGTGGGCGAGGCCCTCTAATATTTTAGGTTTTGCCGATGGTTTCGGTCAAGCGATTTATTCACGATGAGCCCGCGTTGTTCAAGGCGACGGCGGAATTCGTGCGGTTGTTTGCTCGAATTGATGACCCGGTCCTTACGGTCGCAAAGCAAGAAAAGGGTGCGAACGAACGCATCGCCTGGACGCTTTTAGGAACGGCGCTTTTTCAAGATGTCAGCTTCCCGGAATTTGTGACGCTTTTGCAGGCGCTGAACGAAAAGTTCCCTGGCGAAAAACTCTGGACGCTGCCGGTGCCGAAGGCGCAGGATATTGAAGCTTGCGTAGAATCTGCATTCGGTTGCCGCACCTGGTCCATGTTCGAAAATGTGGCGGGAATTTTCTGGAGTGTCGGTCTGTTTGTTCGCCGGCATGGAAATTTGCAGGAATGGCTCTGGTCCCGCACGCCCGAAGAAATCTGGCGCGATTTAGGCGAGATTTACTTTATGGGCAAGGGAAACCCGCGCCCGAAAGTTTGCGCCGCGATTTACCGCTTGCTCGCGCCCGCTCCGGTGGGGCTTTCGCTCGACTGTGCGCCTTCGCCTAAATGGCCGCCCTTGCCGCTGACCATGGGCGCTCGCCGCTACCTCTCGATTCTAGGGCCTGCAAGCGACGGCTTTGCGGACTTGGAGCCCGCTCAAAAGCAAAAGCTTGCGACGGACATGTATGTGGCACTTGTACAGCATTTGATGGAACAGTCCGATAATGTCGAGGTGAAAAAGTCGAAGGTTGACGCCTTGACCGCCTACGTGGCCGCACATAGCCTGCAGTTCTACTTGGAAGACGGAACTGACGGCTTTATTTGCCGACTTTCTACCGACCGTTGCCGCAAATGCCCCCTGCGGGAATATTGCAGCTACGCGGAATGATTTTTACTAAATTGTGGCTATGCGTTTTTCTTCTCGATTCTTTAAGATGGCTCTAGTCGCAAGTGTGGTCGCGCTTGTGGCGGGCTGCCAAAAGAAAGTGGAAAAACCGATTGATTATTCCTCGATTGCCTACAAGCGTCTGAGTCCGGCATCGTTCAAGGCCGATTCTTCGAAAAATGCCGAAATTCCTTCGCTGGAACGCCGCTACGAATACCGCTACGCCATTATGCTCGGCGATACGCTCGGTGTGACGGTGCTTGAATTCAAAAGCGATGTGTACGCGCTGGATTATTACATGAACAGCGGACACTTCCAAGGCAGCATCCCAATTCTGAGGGGCAATTTCTTGGAACAGAGTTTCCGCGCCGACAAGCGCATCTTTATCTTTAGGCATGACAGTTACCGCCGTTACGAGCGCGCCGACCTCGAAGATTACGTGCGCAAGTTCCCGGGCTACCATGGCGGATTCCCACAGGCGTTCTTGAGCTTGCCTTTTGAACACCGCGAACAGGGGCGCGCCTCGATCGAAACCCGATTCTTCTTGGGCGTCAAGGCGAGCTTCCCGGTGCTGGTGCAAAGCTACCGCGACGGTAACTTGCGCTGGAATGTGGCCCGCAGCTGGGACCAGGTAGAATCGGATGCGTTTGAAAAGTGGGTGTCGGGCCTTAAGCAGGTGACTCCGAACGAAATTGTTCCCGCAAATGACTGCGTTTACTTTGAAGCGGGCGAAGGCTCTTACGGAATCGCAAGTCGTTTGTCTGGTGGGCGAGTCGCTGTTGTCTGGGGCTATATGTCTTGGCCGGACTTGGAACGCACGTTCTTTACCGCCAGCGACCGCATTTTTGAGGCGCGTTTTTAACTTTTATTTGTTATATTAAAGACATGGCTATTGAAAAACTTGCAGAAACTCTTTTGGAAAAGCTCCGTTTCATCACTAAGGCGGAAACGGTTATCGGTAACCCCATTCAGGCCGGTGAATCTACCGTTGTGCCCGTGAGCCGCGTGTCGGTGGGCTTCGGTTTTGGTGGTCACCAGTCCAAGGGTGATACTTCTGCCTCTGGCGGTGGCGCCTCGGTGGAACCGGTCGCATTCCTCGTGATTAAGGGTGACGATGTGCGCGTGATGCCCATCAGCAAGGACAGTTCGCTTGTCTCCAAGGTCATGGACATTGTACCTGACGTGGTGAACAAGTTCAAGAAGAGCGAAGACCAATAACGTCATTGCGACCCTCGAAGTGGGGAAGCTATCTTAATCGATTTTATAAACGAAAAAGCCTCGGTTTTCACCGAGGCTTTTTGAATTGTTTCGAGAGGGTTCGGATTAATTAACCGAGAACCTTCTTTTCGAAGTCGCCGAGGCAGTCAACGAGAGCCTGAACGCCTTCGACCGGCATAGCGTTGTAGATGGATGCGCGGAAGCCACCCACGGAGCGGTGACCCTTGAGCTGCTGCAGACCGCGAGCCTTAGCGAATTCGAGGAATTCCTTGGCGAGATCGTCAGCCTTGTCAGCGGCAACCACGTCCTTGTTGAACACGAACGGAACGTTCATGATGGAGCGGTCTTCCTTAGCAGCGGTACCGACGAACACCTTGGAGTTGTCGAGGGCGCTGTAAAGGAGAGCGGCCTTGGAGCGGTTCACCTTTTCGATAGCGTCCACGCCACCGAATTCCTTGAGCCACTTGAGGGTGCGGTTCATCACGTACACGGCGAATACCGGAGGTGTGTTGAACATGTTGGCAGCGTCAATGTGAGTCTGGAAGTTGAGCATGGTCGGGATGGTGCGGTTCACCTTGCCGAGGAGGCCCTTCTTGATGATGGTAACAGTCACGCCAGCGCAGCTGATGTTCTTCTGGGCGCCACCGTACACAACGCCGAAGTCGGACACGTTGATCTTACGGGCGAGGAAGTCGGAGCTCACGTCAGCCATGAGGAAGCCAGACTTCGGCTTCGGGAAGTTGTGCCATTCGGTACCGTAGATGGTGTTGTTGGCAGTCACGTGGAGGTAGCTAGCGTTGTCGGAAAGCTTCAGGTTCTTGTCGATGCGGCTGTAAGTTTCAGACTTGGTGTCGCAAGCGGCGAGAGCGTTACCGAACTGCTTAGCTTCCTTGTAAGCCTTGTTTGCCCAGACACCGGTCAGAGCGTAGTCTGCCGTAGCGTCCTGGTCGAGGAAGTTCATCGGGAGCATGCAGAACAGAAGGGAGCAACCACCACCGAGGAAAACGATGTCGTAGTCTTCAGGGATGCCCATCAATTCACGGAGGTACTGTTCCGTCTGGGCGAACATGTTTTCAATCGGCTTTGAACGGTGACTCATGGAGAGAATGCTGATGCCGCTGTTTTCGAAGTCGATGCATGCAGCAGATGCTTCCTTGAGTGCCTGTTCGGGCAGGACAGACGGTCCTGCGCTAAAGTTATAGACTTTATTTGCCATGGTTGTGTTCCTTTTTGTTTTGCCCCGCATGGTTTACGGGGACTCTTAAATTACGCGCGTAAAAATAGCAAAATACGGCTTTTTCGGCTACATTGAAAGCAATAAAAAATTTTGATGAGCGGATAAAAAAAAGCCCCGAATGGACGGGGCTTGGCTTAATGGATTGAGATCCTTCGACGGAGTTTACCCTGAGCGTGTCGAAGGGCCTGGATGACACTGTAAATTACACGCCGAGGGCTTCGATTGCAGCCTGGTACTTCTTGAGGCGGAACTTAGTCTTGAGTTCGCGGCGTTCTTGACGCTTGATGTACTTGTCTTCCAGAAGCACGTTCAAAATGGCGCTTTTGGCCTTGGCCATCAGCGGGTCGTTCTTGAGGGTGCCCATGAACTTCACGAATTCCTTTTCGCGGGCTTCGTAGTTTGCTTCTTCGGCGGGGACACCTTCGGCCATAAGCTTGCAGCTGTATTCGTCGATCCAGCCCTGGTTCTTGTGGTAAGTCATCTTCTGGATCTTTTCGACCATGTCGGCCGGAACGCCCATGGCGATCACTTCTTCAGGGGTTTTCTTGGTCGTATCGGTAATCAGGTCCTGCAAAATGGCGAGTGTCTGAACCTCTTCGGATTCACCCTTGTTTTTGAGGTAATCTGCGACATTCTGCAGAAAATCAATGTAGGGGCCGCCGGCCTTGTCCATCTGGTTCTTGTGGACGTCGGCTGCAATTTTGTAGGCTTCAGCGTAAGAAAGCATAATTATCCTTTTTAAAAACTTTGGGGTGCTACACCGGCACCATAGTCTCAATATATATAAACAAATCTTGTAAAAGTGTCACGTTTTTGTCAAATATCCAAAAAGTGAGCTTTTTTTGTTGTTTTTTGAGCTAGGTGCCGGAATAAAGCTCTTATTTGTTGTTCGCACGAATCAGGTTGAGGGCGGAACCAGCCTTGAACCATGCCCACTGCTGTTCGTTGTAGGTGTGGCTCAGGGCGATGTTGTCGACAGAGCCATCCTTGTGGTGAGCAACGAGGGTGAACTCGGAACCCGGAGCGAACTTGGTGAGGCCCACGATGTCGAATACGTCCTGTTCCTGGATCTTGTCGTAGTCGGCAGCGTTCTTGAAGGTGAGGGCGAGCATGCCCTGCTTCTTGAGGTTCGTTTCGTGGATGCGGGCGAAGCTCTTCACGATCACGGCCTTCACACCGAGGAAGCGCGGTTCCATGGCGGCATGTTCGCGGCTGGAGCCTTCGCCGTAGTTTTCGTCTCCGATCACGATGGAGCCCGTACCCTTGGCCTTGTAAATCTTGGCAAGTTCGGGGACTTCCTTGTAGCTGCCGCACTGGCAGAGAACCTTGTTCGTTTCGCCGTTGAAGGCGTTCACGGCGCCGATGAGCATGTTGTTCGAAATGTTTTCGAGGTGACCGCGGTAGTTGAGCCACGGACCGGCCATGGAGATGTGGTCGGTGGTGCACTTGCCCTTGGCCTTGATGAGGAGCGGGGCACCGGCGATGTCCTTGCCGTCCCAAGCCGCGAACGGAGCGAGAGCCTGGAGGCGCTTGCTTTCGGGGTTGATGGAAACGGTAATCTTGGAACCGTCTTCTGCCGGAGCCTGGTAGCCTGCGTCCTTGACTTCGAAGCCCTTCGGCGGGAGTTCGCACTGTTCCGGCGGGTCGAGCTTTACGGCCTTACCCTCATTGTTCACGAGAGTGTCGGTCATCGGGTTGAAGCGGATGTCGCCGCTGAGCGCTGCAATCACGGCCATGAGCGGGCTAGCCACGAATGCGTGCGTGTTCGGGTTGCCGTCGGCGCGCTTGGCGAAGTTGCGGTTGAAGCTGTGGACGATGGTGTTGAGTTCCTTCTTGTCGGCACCGGCACGGTCCCAACGGCCAATGCAAGGACCGCAGGCGTTAGTCATGATGGTGGCGCCGAACTGCTTGAACAAGTCGATGAGGCCGTCGCGTTCGGCGGTGTAACGCACTTGTTCAGAACCCGGGTTGATGAGGAGCGGGCACTTCGGGCTGAGACCCTTCGCGAGGGCCTGCTTGATCATGTTGGCTGCCATGAACAAATCTTCGTAGCTGGAGTTCGTGCAGCTACCGATGAGGGCGGCGCTTACGACCGGCGTAGATTCCGGCTTGGTTTCGGTGGCCTTGAGGCTTTCTGCCATATCGGTCACGGCGAAAGCTCGGTCCGGGCTGAACGGGCCGTTGAAGTGCGGCACGAGTTCGCTCAGGTTGATTTCCACGACGCGGTCAAAATACTTTTCCGGATTTGCTTCGACTTCGGGGTCGGCCTTGAGGTGTTCTGCAATCTTGTCGGCGGCGGCGGCAACGTCGGCGCGGCCGGTCACCTTGAGGTAACGGCTCATGGAGTCGTCGTAGCTGAAGGTGGAGCATGTTGCGCCCACTTCGGCACCCATGTTCGCAATCGTTGCCTTGCCTGTTGCGGAGAGGCTGCGTGCGCCTTCGCCGAAGTATTCGATAATGGCATTGGTGCCGCCCTTCACGGTCAAGATGCCTGCGAGCTTAAGGATGATGTCCTTCGCGGTAGCGAAACCTTGGAGCTTGCCGGTGAGCTTCACGCCGATCATCTTCGGGTACTTGAGTTCCCACGGGAGGCCGACCATGGCGTCCACGGCGTCTGCACCGCCCACGCCAATCGCGAGCATGCCGAGACCGCCAGCGTTCACGGTGTGGGAGTCAGTACCGATCATCATTCCGCCCGGGAAGGCGTAGTTTTCGAGCACCACCTGGTGGATGATGCCTGCGCCCGGGAGCCAGCAGTCAATGCCGTATTTGGCAGACACGGACTGGAGGAAATCGTAAACTTCCTTGCTTTCTTCTTTGGCGCGGGGCAAGTCCTTTTCGACACCTTCGCGGGCGATAATCAGGTGGTCGCAGTGCACGGAGCTCGGCACTGCCACGCGGGCCTTACCGGCGGTGGTGAACTGCAAAAGGGCCATCTGGGCGGTTGCGTCCTGCATGGCCACGCGGTCGGGGTGGAATTCGGCAAAATCCTTGCCGCGTTCATAAGTCCTGTTCTCGGCGCCATCGATCAGGTGGCTGTAGATAATCTTTTCGGCGAGGGTGAGCGGACGGCCCAGCTGCTTGCGTGCAGCTTCAACGCGGGCAGGAATGCGGGCGTAGACGCCCTGGATCATGTCGAAATTGAAAAGCATAGTCTCTTGGGGGTTTAGGTTGAATTTTCGGGCGTAAAGATAGAAAATTATTTGGTTGCTTTTTTTTACCCTTAACAAAGGGTGTAAATTTTCCTAAATTTGGCCGCGTTCCTAAGATTGGAGAACCCCCATGTCCAATATAAACGCCAAAGATTCCGTCAAGAATTTCCTTGCTGGAGTCAAGACGACCGTTACTCCCGAACTGTTTCGCACGATCCGCAGGGGCTACGACAAGAAGAACTTCGTAAGCGACCTCATGTCGGGCCTGATTGTGGGCATTTTGGCCTTGCCGCTTGCCATTGCGTTTGCTATCGCTTCGGGTGTGGGTCCGGAACAGGGCCTTTACACGGCCATTATCGCGGGCTTTACCATTTCGCTCTTGGGCGGTTCCCGCTTCCAGATTGGCGGCCCGACGGGTGCATTCATTGTGATTGTCTACGGCATCGTGAGCCAGTACGGTTACGACGGTCTTGCTTCGGCCACCCTTTTGGCCGGTATCTTGCTGATTATCTTTGGCTTGGCCAAATTTGGCGCGATTATCAAGTTTATCCCGTATCCGGTGACCGTAGGCTTTACCGCCGGTATCGCTATTATTATTGCTCTTGGCCAGGTGCCGAACTTCTTTGGCCTGCGTTTCCTTTCCAAAGACCCGGCCGATGCCGTGGGCAAAATCAAGCTTTACGCCTCTTCGCTTGATACTGTTAATATTTATGCCGTGATTGTGGGCCTTGTGGCTTTGGCCGTTTGCATTCTGTGGCCGAAGATTACGACGAAAGTTCCGGGTTCCCTGATTGCCATTATTGTGGCGACCGTCATGGTGAAGGTTTTGGGCTGGGATGACCCGATTACGGGCCACGGCGTGGTGACCATTGGCATGAAAAACCACATTCCGAGCGGTTTCCCGGTTCCGCATTTGCCAAACATTAGCCTTGAAATGATGCAGAAGGTGTTCCAGCCGGCTTTGACCATTGCCATTTTGGGTGCTATTGAATCCCTTTTGTCTGCCGTGGTGGCCGACGGTATGACCTCGACCAAGCACCGTTCGAATACCGAACTTTTCGGCCAGGGTGTCGCTAACGTGCTTTCCCCGATGTTTGGTGGTATTCCGGCGACCGGTGCCATTGCCCGTACGGCAACCAACATCCGTAACGGTGCCGTGAGCCCGATTTCTGGCTTGGTACACGCGGTTGTTTTGCTCCTCATTATGCTTGTGCTCGGTAAGTACGCCGAAATGATCCCGATGGCAGCGCTTGCCGCCGTGCTTTTCCAGGTGGCATTCAATATGTGCGGCTATCGCAGCTTTATCAAGATGTTCAAGGCCCCGAAGAGCGATGTTGCTGTGATGCTTGTGGCCTTTTTCTTGACCGTGATTATCGACCTGACGGTTGCAATCGAAGTGGGCGTGCTTTTGGCCGCAGTGCTCTTCATTAAGCGCATGAGCGATGTTGCCGAAGTGGAAACGGTGACTGAAGCCCTTAAAGAAGACGACGAAGAAGCTGCTCATAACGAGCTTAGCCGCCAGGTGCCGAAGGGCGTTGCCGTGTACGAACTTGCCGGTTCGCTCTTCTTTGGTGCGGTCGACAAGTTTAAGGATACCATGGCCCGCATCTCCGACAAGCCGAAGATTCTTATTCTGCGCATGCGTAGCGTGTCTAGCATCGATGCCGCCGGTATCCAGATGATCGAAGACTTGCTCAACCGTTGCAACCGCGAAGGCACTCAGCTGTTGCTCTCGGGCGTGCATGCCCAGCCGGTGGTGGCCTTGACTCGCGCCGGCGTGCTCAAGCAGCTCGGCGAAGAAAACGCCCTCGGAAACATTGATGCTGCCCTTAATCGTGCCCGCGAACTCTTGGGCCTTCCGATTGTGGATACCTCGCACGAAATGCCGCAGGCGCCTACCGTTTCTTGGGAAAAGAGCCTCGATAAGCCGTGGATGCCCGAAGAATCGAACGCTGCCGTGGCCGAAGAAACGCCGGAAGTTATCGCCGAAAAAATGCTCGACGAACCGGTCGTGAAAATCGAAGAAAAAACAAAGTAATCTTTGTAAGGTTTTCTTAAGTTTGTGAGCGACAAACGCCTCGTATTAACGAGGCGTGGTTGCGAGAGCGAGCGCTTTGGGTACGTACTTAGTAAGATTGGGCGCGAGCGGTCTGTAAGTGTGACGGGAATCGCAGTGTGATTTCCGTCTCTTTAATTTTAGTTATGTTATATCTAAATTAGGGGCATGGTTAAGAGACATGCTTTGACGAGTTCTGAAAGGACGCACATCTTTTGGCACTTCATCGTGAACTATCTGCTTGCCTTCTGGGCAGTTGGATTGGTCCTGATGAATATCTGCTAGTCTCAAACAATCCTTGATTATTTTTCTATCTTTGGCGCCATGTTTAAAATCGGCGTCATGGCTTCCGGTGGTGGAAGCAACTTTAAAGCAATAATTGACCGTATAGGCGAGGGCGACCTCGAAGCCCAGTGCAAATTCCTGATTACTAACAATGGTGGTTGCGGGGCTGTCGGTCATGCTGAATCTTACGGGATTCCTGTTTACCACATTTCTGGTAAGACCCACCCCGATACGGCTGCCTATGAAGCCGCACTTTTAGAAGTGATCGATCGTTACGATATCGATTTGCTGATTTTGGCTGGCTACATGAAGGCCTTGCCGGTAAGCCTCATTAAAAGGCTCCCGGACCGCATCTTGAACATTCACCCGTCGCTTTTGCCCAAGTACGGTGGCAAGGGCTTCTGGGGAATTCACGTGCATGAGGCCGTAATCGCCGCCAACGAAAAGGAGTCGGGCCCGACGGTTCACCTGGTGAGCGAAGAAATCGACCAGGGTCGAATCTTGGCGCAGACCCGCGTGCCAGTTGAAGATGGCGATACGCCTGAAACGCTCGCTGCTCGTGTGCTGGTGCAGGAACACGCCCTTTACTGGAAGACGATTAAGGAATATGCCGCTCAAATAGGCGTGTAACTCATGAAATTCAAAGTCCCGGCATTTCTCGAAGGAATTGAATTCCCTGTCGATGGCGAAGTTGCCATGCGCAAATTCGCTGCATCCCAGATGGGGGAGAATGCCGTGGTCGTGGGCATTGACGAAGTGGGTCGCGGCCCTTTGGCAGGCCCTGTGGTGGCGTGTGCCGCTGTCCTTAAGGCGCCCGACGCACTCCTGACACTCAACGATTCCAAAAAGCTCACGCGCCCGAAGCGCGAAGCCATGTACCAGGACGTGCAAGATGCTTGCGCCTGCTTTGCCGTGGCAAGCGCCTCGGTCGAAGAAATTGACCGCATGAACATTCTGGAAGCGGACTTTTTGGCGATGCGCCGAGCCTTGCAGGCTCTCGGTATGCCCGGTTTGCACGAATCTGTCCCCCAAATTCCGATTTTCCAGAAAGGCTCCTTTGCGTCCCTAACCACTAGCCACCAACCACTAACCACTTTAATTGCTGTCGACGGCAACCTCAAGATTCACGGAATCCCCGAAGAATTGCAAATTCCGGTAGTCAAGGGTGATGGCCGTATCGCAAGTATCTCGGCGGCCTCGATTTTGGCGAAAGTCTTCCGTGACCGCTACATGGACGACCTGGAAAAGAAATTCCCCGGCTACGGTTTTGACAAGCATGCCGGTTACGGAACCAAGGCTCACCTTGACGCAATCCGCCGTCTCGGCATGACCCCTGAACATCGTAAAAGCTTTCACCCCAAGAGCTTACAGACAGAGCTGGATCTTTTTTAAGGTACAATTGTGATGAAACGCATATCGTCAAACATTTTGCTTGACTTTTAGGATTGCAGGAATTATTTTTGGGCTAATCAATATAGGGGAATCCCATGAATAATATTGCAAACTTTTGTAAACAAAAAAACAAAGCGGCGTCTTTTCTTTAATTTGTGCCGCTAGTATAGGGCTTTTTGGCTGCGGGAGTGATTCCAGCAGCAGTGGCCCTGACGCGACGAACGATTTGTGCTCCGTTACCAAGACGGGAAACTCCGTTACTGTAAAAACGGCTGCAAATGGAACTGCGACGACTACCGTCTATGTGTTTGGCGCGGATGGAAATATGGTTTCGCAATCCACAATTACCGATTATTCTCAAATGGGGGATGACGTTACTGCTAAGGCTGTTTGCGAAGCCTCGGGAACGGTAGAGGGATTTAGTGCGACCTACGAAGCCGGTAAGTGCACGGTTAATCAGACCGTTGGCTTGGTAGGCACTTTGGATGAAATTTACGATGCTCAAAATGCAGTTTGTGAAGCAACTAACGAAGTCGCCAAGCCTGCAAGCAGCAGTGGCTCCAGCGAAAGCTCTTCTAAATCCGTGAAAAGCCTGGTTGAACTTTTCCAGTCCCCCTGTGCTGAATCTAATTCTGGCGAAACGGTCAAAGTGACCGGAGAAAAATCCGATTATATTTGCGCTTCTATTGATTTGGGTATGGGAATGACGACATACACGTGGGCGCCTGCCGTTAGCAAAATAGAGGATATGGACGAATGCTCGCAAAGCTGGGCCATCGCAAATCCCCAAAAGACCTATGCCTATGACAAGTCCAAAAAACAGATTTATACGTGTTCCATGGATCCTGAATCCTTGACTTGGAAATGGTCGGCTTTGGGGGCCGCGCTTGATATTGCCGATGATGACGAAGAAGATGGCGATGAAGTCGATAACCTCGGTTCTTCCAGCTCTACCAAGGCAGATCCTTCGGAAACCTCCACGCCAGAGTCTTCTAGCAGCTCCGGACCAAAGGAAAAGGTTGTAACCTTCGAAGACGGTATCATGTACACATCCACCTACGGTGACCGCGTTCGAACCTTCTTCAACACCGTTGACGAATATACCTTCTTTGACGACAACAAGGAAACGAAGGATAGTTCGGGCTGGTGGTTCAGTTTTGATGATAGTGCTGATAGAGGATATTCCACCGTATACACGGGATCCGAGATGGGCGCGTACACGGCAGAAATCGACCTCGTATACGACTGGGAGTATAATGGGGAATATATGGAAGCCGTTCCGTATCCCTATGCCGCCATCGGTTTCAATATGTCCCCGTCGGGAACCTCCGTAAATATGTCCGATTGGGAAGGAATGTGTGTCACCTATTCTGCAACGAAGAAGGTTGCGTTTACTTTGAAGAGCTTTGGTGACGGAAGAAGCTCCTGGTATGCGACCTTGCCGAGTGGTACCGTCAAAACGGTGGATCTTGCATTTAACACGAAAACTTTCCATCAACCCAGTTGGGCTATTGATCAAAAAATCAGTTATCCGACTTTTAATGGAGCGCTGTCTAGTGTTCTGGCCATCCACTTCAAGTATTCCAACGACGAGGCTGGCGTTTCGTGTCCTGTTTCGTTGGAAGGGAACTGCGTTACTACGTCCGTCAATAGCATCAAAATTCACAAGATCGGCAAGTACGGCGCCTGCTCGAACTAGATGCCTTTTACCGTTCCCAAAGTTGCGGCTCTCAGTATTTCACCTGTTCGGGAGTGCACTGAAAGAGTCTTTCTTTGGGGATTGTCAAGAAATACTTGACGAGTTCGGCATCCAGCTGCGTACCGGCAACATCCTTGATAATCTGGATTATTTTATGATTTTAAAGAAAAAGTCTCTATTGGCTTTGGGCTTTGCCTCCTTGATGTTTGTTGCCTGTGGCGATGAATCTTCCAGCGATTTGACTAGTTCAAATCCTTCTGACGACAAGGGAGATTCTTCAACTTCCTGGGTGGAGGCTGTAGAATCCATTTACGATCTTGGCAAGTGCGATAGCAAGCGCGATGGTCATGTGGTTTTCGTTGAAGACGACGATGTTTACTATGTTTGTGAAAATTCCAAGTGGCATGAGACGGAAGAACCTTCTTCCAGTTCCCAGAAGGTAGAATCTTCTTCTAGTTTCCAGAAGGTAGAATCTTCTTCGTCTGTGAATGGTGGTTCCAAGGATGAATCCTCGAACTCAAAGAGCGAAGGATCTTCTTCTTCGAAGGGGGGGAATTCCAATCCCAAGGACGATTCCGGAGGCAAAACCGAATCTTCTTCGTCGGGCAAGTCCTCCTCTTCTGTTGCGGAGTCCAGCTCCAGTGTTCCTAGGGACAATGAAGAAATTGAGAACATTGCTATTTCCAAAAAGGTTTTTACCGGTGTTGTCGAAAAGGGACCCTATGCAAGTGGAACTGCAGTCAAAGTTTCTGAATTGGATGACGAACTGGATGCTACGGGAACTTCTTTTGAGTGGGAGGTCATCAATGACAAGGGCGCCTATACTTCGGCAAAGGTTTCTTTGAAATCCAGATATGCACTTTTGCAAGCATCCGGATTCTATCTGAATGAAGTGACCAACAAGTCTTCGGACAGTCAGCTAGCTCTTCGCGCTTTGGTTGATCTTGGCGAAAAGGATGGGGCTAACATCAATGTGCTGACCCATTTGGCGGTGCGTCGCACCATCAATCTTTTTACCCAGTCTGGACAGTACAAGAACGTGATTGCAGCCAAGGCCAAGGCTGAGCAGGAAGTGATGGAAGCCTTCTTTATGCCCAAGGTAAATCATTCCTTTGAAGACTTGACCGTCTTTGGTTCTGGCGAAGATGACGCCAAGCTACTTGCTGTTTCGCTCCTTGTGCTGGCAAACAACACAGACGCCGATGTTTCCAAGTTGATCGCTAATGTCGCCAACGGTCTTGAAGCTGATGGCAAGTGGGATGAGGGCGATGACGAAAACTACAAGGCCGTGATTATTGGCATGGCCGACTGGGCTTATAGTGCAGATTTAGCCAAGATTCGCGAAAATCTTGAAAAAATTGGGGATGTTCCTGATTTTGAAAAGTATGTCTATCACTTTATGGCTAAGGCATACGGCATGTCTTCTTGCTTGGAAAAGAGCGATGGATACATTGAACGCAATACCGCTCCCAGCAGCAAGTTCCTGGGAGATACTCTTACTTGCGATGGTTCAATATACAGAAAAATCCATGCTAGTGAAATTTCTATGCAATACGCCTGCACAAAGTCGCGTGAAGGCGAAATCCGTGCGAAACCCTATACAACTACAGATTACATTTGCCACAGTGGAAATTGGACTCTAGCTGGGGTTTATGATTATCCCAAGAGCCATTACTTCAACGCCGATTACAAGTATGGCACCTTAAAGGACGATCGTGATGGCAAGGAATACAAGACCACGACTATCGGCAATCAAACTTGGATGGCCGAAAACCTGAACTTTTATGATCGTTCCAATCCGGACCTTGCAGAACTTTACACCTACTGTTATGAGCGTAAAGATGAGAACTGCGATGTTGCAGGCCGTCTGTACACTTGGGCTGCCGCATTGAATATTGATACCAAGTATCACACTAGTTCTGTTGCTGACGCAGGTGTTGTCGACAAGAAGCATCGTGGCGCTTGTCCTGATGGCTGGCACATTCCAACCCTTGCTGAATGGGGCGTTCTCGCTGACTATGTGAAGGAAATGTCCACCGCGACGTCTCCTGCCTATGCTCTCCAGGTGTTGAAGTCTGCTTATGGCTGGAATACCACTTCTTCGGATGCTGTGACTGGCGGATCTACTGACGAGTATGGTTTCTCTGTGATTCCTGCGGGGGCCTACTATGGCGTGTATGCAAGCTCAAGTGTAGCTGCCTTTAGTACTCATACTTTTGATGATGTTAGTTATTTTGCCAACTTCTGGACCGCCGACGAAGGCGATCTGAAGCCCGCGACTACCGCAAGCTACGTCGCATTCGACTTCCGTTCAAGAAACATGATTCTGGAAACGGACAGCTATAACGAAAAGAAACGCGGCTTCTCTGTTCGTTGCGTAAAGGACTAAAGATGAAGAAACACTTTATTTTCCCTGCTCTACTTGTTGCATCGGCTTTTTGGGCTTGTGGCGATGATTCTTCTGCTAATTCCAGCGAACCGGGGCCTTCGTCAAAAAAACTGGAAGAGGTTGGCTCCATCTTTGAATTGGGCAAATGCGTCAAAGACCGTAAGGGGGAAGTGATTTTTGTCGTGGATGAAGGCAAGGATTTCATTTGCGTTTCTGACAGGTGGATTGCCGAGGATGATCTAGATGGAGTAATAGCTTCCAGTAGTAGCGCTGCAATCGCAATCTCCTCTAGCGACGAATCGATATCCAGTTCTTCCAAAACAGTGGAAAAACTCTCCTCAAGCAGTAATCTGGTTTCTATTTCTTCCAGTAGCGAATCTGAGATAGTTTCCTCCAGCAGCGAGCCTGTGGTAATTTCTTCCAGTAGTGAATCTGTTACTGTTTCCTCCAGTAGCGAATCTGAGATAGTTTCCTCCAGCAGCGAGCCTGCGGTGATTTCTTCCTGTAGCGAATCTGTTACTATTTCCTCCAGTAGCGAGGTTGTAAAAAGCTCCTCAAGCAACGAAACAGGTTCCGACAGTTCCGACTCCTTTTTCGATCAGCCGGGAAAGGACGACCTCATTGATACTCGTGATGGCAAATTCTATAAGACTGTGAAAATTGGCGGCGATGTGTGGATGGCCGAAAACCTGAATTATTCAGGTGACGAAATCAAGGGTGTGTGCTATGACAGGGATCCTGAAAATTGTACGAGGTATGGTCGCCTGTATACATGGGAAAATGCAATGAAGGCATGCCCCACGGGCTGGCATCTGCCAATTTATTTTGAATGGGTTAATTTGATGCAAAATGTTTCTGGGAACACCTTGGATAAAAGCGGAACTTTCCCGAGCGTCAAAAACGCCGGTCTGCATCTGAAGTCCAGTTCCGGTTGGTTTTCTTCGGAATATTACAGGGGAAATGGCTTGGATTCCTTTGGTTTCAAGGCCCTTCCTGGAGGTTTTATGACTGATGATGGAAAATTTGGTGGTATCCAAATGGAGGCTAGCTTTTGGACGGGCTCGTCCAACGGAGGCTCTACCACGGAATCCATCAAGATTAACATTAACTACGTCAAGGATGAAGGATTTTTTGCCGGTGGCAAGAATTCCGGCGGAATGTCTGTTCGTTGTATAAAGTCCGCTACTTTTGGTGACTGATTGCTGTAGAACCGTAAACTACCTTGATTATTTGCTCTAGCTCACATTCCTTACGTAATTGTTTTTTTTTCTTTACTTTCTAGCCGTTTTAAGCTATATTTATCTCGATAGCACAACGAGGACTCTATGCTCAAAAAACTAATTGCAGCCCTTTTATTCGTATGCCCCCTGGTTTTTGCCAACTGGGAAGGCGACTTGCTTAAGCCTACGTCTCGCGATATAGACGGCAAGACTTTTTACGAGCTTTCTTCTCCGGAGCATTTAGCCTGGTTTGCGATGCAGGTGAACAAGGGCAACGTGGAATACAACGCAATCCTCAAGGACGATATTGTCATTTGGGAAACTCCTGTTTCTGCTTTGACTACGGAGTGGATTCCCATAGGAACAGCGGATTCCAAATATGCAGGTGTTTTTGACGGCGATGGTCACAAGATTTCTGGCATATACATTGCTGAAAGCCAACTCTATGCAGGGCTTTTCGGTGCGGTGGCAAAGGGGAGTGTCATCAAAAATTTGACCCTGGAAAATGTTTCCATCACAAGCTCCACTATGGGCAGCAGTACCTCCTTTTCTGGTGGAATTGTGGCCCGCTTTGCAGGTGATTCTCTTTTGAATTGTGAATTCAACGGCTTTGTAAGAGATACTAATTATGCGGCGGGTATCGCTGGTGCTATTCTTGGTACATCTTATATTGGCAATGTGCGTAACAATGGCACCATTGAGGGAGCTTACTCTGCTGGCGGTCTTATAGGAATTGCCGCACAGGGTTCATCAACGACAATTAAGAACTCTGTAAACGACGGTAGCGTGAGTGGACGCGACAATGGTGGCTTTATTGGAATGGTTTATGGTAAGGTATCCATTGATAGTTGCGTGAACAATGGCGATGTGTTGACTGATTCCGCAGGGTCGTCTGGAGGATTTATTTATGGTATAGCGAAGAATAGTTCCTTGACCTCCATAAAGAATTCTGTAAATAGGGGATATGTGGTTTCGGGGTATGAGTCCAAAGAAGGACTTGTTGTGGGCGGCTTTGTTGCCGTGAACGAGGGTGTTCTGGAAATAGACAATTGCGTAAACGAAGGCAAAGTGTCTAAAAATAAAAAAAATTCGGGGGTTGGCGGAGGCTTTGTTGGCTGGGGCAGAAATAATGTTTCTATAACGAGGAGTGTGAATAAGGGGAATGTCTATGCAGGACGTAGTGCGGGCTTTATTGGAAAGACGGATTCTGTGGGAGTTTATCTTATTAAGGATTGCGTAAACGAAGGGCAAATTGGTTCCGGCATTCTTTCGTCTATTCAGACCAATAGTGGGTTTGTAACAAATGCCACAGGAAGATTCACTATTGATGGTGTTGTCAACAAGGTAGATATTGTTGGTGGCTTAGTCGCAGGAATCGTTGGTGTGTTTAGGGGAGGAAGCTATTCCTATAGCAATAGTTATACCTCTGTTTTGAACCTGAAGAATGCGGTAAACGAAGGCAATCTTACGGGTATGACAAATGTGGGCGGTATTGTTGGCAAAATATTTAACATAAGCGAGTCCGATCATGGTAACTATGTCCATCAATTGACGAATGTGGTGAATCGCGGGCATTTGTCACTTGTGACAAAGGGGGGATGCGACATCGGTGGAATCCTGTCGTATAATTCCGATTCGTCTACGGTTATGACCAATGTGAAAAATTATGGCGACATTTTTATCTATACGTCGCCAGCGGGCGCTTATTGTAGCGGGAATGGCTATTATGGCGGTATTGTTGGTTATGGGTATTATACGAAAATTCTTGATTCGGAAAACCATGGCAATATCGACTATATTGACGAGTCCGGCTTGGCGACTAAGACGGGTTATTTTGGCGGTTTAGTTGGCTACAGGACTTGGAGCGTGAATCGAAGCAATAATTACGGAAATATTTACGTCCAGCCTTCGGCAGATACCTCCGGAAAACATTATTTTGCTAGTGGCATTGTTGGCTATTTTCCGGATACCGTTGATTACTGCATCAACGAGGGACGTATAGAAATTGTTGGAAAAGAGTCGTACAGTGCCCTTGCGGCGGGAATATCTCAATACACGTTGGTGGCGGGCGCTAACATCAATAGGGGCAATGTGATTGTTCGTTGGGCCAGTAACGATTCTAATGTTGCTGCCTTGTATCGTGATTCAAGAAAAAATGCATATTTTGCGGGAGCGTACAGCACTGCGGATTCCATCATGGCTAGTGGCAAGAATGTGGCGGGAGCGTCGGTCAATACATGCTCGTACATGGATAGAAGTCGCCTTGGAATTGATTCCATGGGCACAAACACCAAAACCACATCGGAAATGCAAAACTTGGATTTTGCATGGCTTTTGAATACCTGTAACGGAAAAACTTTGAATCAGAAATTTTGGAGCTGGAATGGTTCCGGCTACCCGGTCTTTGCAGATGACAAGAATCGTCCCATATATAAGGTGTCTTTTCTGGATTCCTCGAAAACTATTCGCGTAAAGACTTATTATATCGGTACATCCTACACGGATTATACAGGCCATTTGGCAAGTCCCATAAGTGAACCGGATCCGACCGTTGTTGATGACGAATTGAAATTTGATTATTGGGTATCTAAAGGGAAAGCCTTTAAGACGGATGACGTCATGACGGGCGATGATTCGCTTTACGCTGTGTTCTCGGAGATATCCTCAGAACCTGGGCTAGTCCAATTCGTTGTAGAAGGCGATACGGTTTTAAGGTATGTTCTTTCGGGCAAGAGTACCTCGATCACAATGCCCTCGGACGATGCTCCGGGACGCAAGCTTTTAGGTTGGTATGATGGTGAAACCGCTGTGGGAACGATAGGGAAAAGTCGCTCGTTTTCGACTCCGGTGGTTCTTGTTGCAAAATTTGAGTACAGTCGCTATGCCATCGATTTTATGAACGGATTGGATGTTTTGCAGAACGATTCCGTTTCCTATGGTGAACTTCCCGTATATAAGGGAGAAACTCCCGTAAGCAAGGATTACGAGTTTGCTGGCTGGAATCCGGTTGTTGCCCCTGCAACACGAGATGTTCGCTATATGGCTTACTTTACAGATCCGAACGCAGAACCTTATAGCTTCGCCTATTACGTAAGTTCCAGTTCTGTTTCAGCTGTTTCCAGTTCTAGTGCAAAGAGTAGCTCCTCTAGCTTTAATTATGCGGAAGTAATTCATGACCCTGACTGGGTGGGGGATGCGTTGGAAGGTTGTGGAAACTTTTCTGATGGCGGACATACATATAATTATTTAAGCAACTGCTGGACCGTTAATGCGGGAACGGCGGGTGCAGTGGAGTTTGAAATAGATGACGACGGCTATGAGGTGCTCAAGTTCTGGTCTTCTTATGAAAGCAATAAGGCCTATGCATTGCAAGCTCGTCATACAATAACCTTGACGAAGGGACATTCCTATAAGATTGTCGGGAACGGGTATCTTTTTGATGATGCAACATGGGACTCTGTCTATGTGGGCGTTATGCAGTCAACGACGCCGAATACGGTATACTTTGAACACCTTTTCTCTTTGGATGGAGATTTTGAATCGGATACTTATGATTATTGCGGCTCCACCACTTCGGCCACCTTCTATATCAATGGTGGTGCGCGTTATGGCGGATTTGCCATTCGAAATGTCAAGGTTGAAGAACGTGAAATTCAGTGCCCGGGAGAGGTTTATGCGAACCAGGTTGCTTATAGGAAAAATGGCTTCAAGGAATTCCTCCTGCGATTTGGAAACGATAATGTGGTTCAGTTTTTAGATCAGGATGGCAAGGTTGCTTATTCCGCTATTCCTGGTGAATCTTCCTTCTTTGCGGCGGGTGGTGTTCGAGTGCGTCCCGTAGAATTTACTGGTTTAGACAAGGTTGGTTCTTATATTGTGCGGCAGGGCGCGGATACCATCTATAAGGATCTTGTTGTGACTGATGCCCCTTATGAGGATATATTAAAGGCGTCTCTCAAATTCTTCTACTATCAACGAGCGTCCATGGATTTGGATTCGGTGTATGCGGGAGTCTACAAGCGTAGTGCGGGCCACTTGGATACGGCTGTCCGTGCGCATACTTCTACAGGGGATGATCGCGTGTTTAACAGTGGCAAGGGATGGTACGATGCCGGCGATTATGGAAAGTATATCGTCAATTCGGGTATAACCACTTACACGTTGCTCGCTTTGTACGAACATTATCCCAACTACTTCAAGTCTCTCAAGTGGAATATTCCGGAAGAAGGAAATCTGCCCGATTTGCTTGCTGAAATAAAGTACAATTTGGATTGGATGCTCACGATGCAGGCTCCTGATGGAGGCGTTTATCATAAGGTTTCGGGACTTGCGTTCCCCAAGACGGTTATGCCGGTTGATGATACGGGTAAGCGGTATGCAATAGGTAAGAGTGTAACTGCTACTTACGATTTTGCAGCGGTCATGGCGAAGGCTTATCGCGTTTACAAAAAGTTTGATGCAGTGTTTGCAGAAAAATGTCTGTCTGCTGCGGAAAGGGCGTATGCTTGGGCCGGATTCAACCCGGAAGCGCTTTATTATGCGAATCCCATAGGAGTGGAAACGGGTGCTTACGAAGATGCGGACGCTTCTGACGAATATCAATTTGCTTCGACGGAACTTTATGTTGTGACAGGAAATCCTGATTACAAAACGGTTGGGGTTTCGGGAGATGTTCCTTCATGGCAGAATGTCTATGGTCTCGCCAATTACGACAAGTCCGTTTATAAGGACAAGTATGGTGCAAGTGCTTACGAAAAATTGATTGCTACAGCGGACAAACTTGTTGAAAATGCAAGTAAGGGCTTTATGGTTCCTATGACTTCGGATGATTATGTGTGGGGCTCGAACGCCGTCGCTGCCAATCAGGGCGTGTGGCTGCTTCATGCATACTATATGACAGAAGATGAAAGGTATTACAATGCTGCTGTTAATGTGGTGGACTATCTATTGGGCGAAAACCCGCTTGGTATGAGCTTTGTCACCGGATTCGGTTCTAATTCTCCACAAAATCCGCACCACAGAATTTCCCAGGCTGACAGAATCAAGGCTCCTGTGCCCGGTATGCTGGTGGGTGGTCCGCAGAATAAGGACAATAGCGATGTTGGCTCTAGCTGTAGTTATTCCAGGACTTATCCGGCGACGGCTTATTATGACAATAGCTGTAGCTATGCGACTAATGAAGTGGCTATCAACTGGAATGCTCCTCTTGCTTACCTTGTGGGTGCTTTGGAAGCGCTTGCAACAGGTGAAACTCCAACATTTGCTGAAATCCCTGTTTACACGGGAAGTTCTTCAAGCAGCTCGGTTGTGTCGTCTTCGAGCCAAGCGAAGTCTTCGTCGTCTGTGGCTCCGTCCAGCAGTTCTCAGGCGAAATCGAGCAGCTCTGTCGCACCTTCTAGTTCTTCAGTGAAGTCCAGCTCGTCTGTGGCTCAGTCCAGTAGTTCTCAGGTGAAGTCGAGCAGCTCTGTCGCTCCTTCTAGCTCTTCAGTGAAGTCCAGCTCGTCTGTGGCTCAGTCCAGCAGTTCTCAGGCGAAATCGAGCAGTTCTTCTGCAAAGCAAGGTTCGTCCTCGTCCTCGAAGGGAACGGGTTTTGTCAGGAATGCTGTACGGCCTACGTTCAACCTCGCGGTAAACGGTATGACTCTCACGCTGACAAACACGCAGGGTGGCGTTGTTCGCATATTCGATAGCCTTGGTCACCTGGTTACGGCTAGGTCGCTAGCCGATGCAACGACAAGCATTACCTTGCAGACTCCCGGCAGTTACATTGTCCGAGTGAACGGGATAAGCAAGAGTGTGACGCTGAAGTAAGCCTAATTGCCCCTTAACGTTTGTTTTGGGGCTTTTCTATTTCAAGTTTCTTGACCACTTTGTCGAAATCAGAAAGAAATTCGCGATCCTGAACAAGTTTGAACTTGTCATATTCCGCAAAGGCTTTTTGCTTTGCGTCTTCTGCGGATACGGTTCCGGCGTTCTGGAGAATGTCGTACTTGTAAAGTCCGAGAAATTCCTCCAGTTGCTGCCGCCAGTCACTCATGCTCATGATGATGTGGCGTTCTGCCTGGCTTTCGGCTAAGTCCAGGAATGCGGTCGAGATTCGATTCAGAGCAGTGACCTCCTTGTCGGAGAGATAGTTCTTTGCGACAATCGTATCGGATCTTTGCACGCGTCCGTCGGGCGCCCTTTTCCACGTGGTTAAACCCATGTGCGGCCTTTCGGCATCTGCCCTGGAGTAGATGATTTCGGCGGCAGTCTGGTGTGTGACCGCCCAGTGCATCATGTTCTGGACAATCTTGAAGAACTGCTGCGTCGTTTCGGCTTTGGGGTCGTAGTCGGCGCTGCATTCCGCATAGATGTCGGTAATCTTTTGGTAGTACCTGCGTTCCGACGCCCGGATTTCACGAATCCGTTCCAGCAAGTCGTCGAAGTAATCCTTACCAAAGTGCGTCCCCTGCTTGAGGCGTTCGTCGTCAAGCACGAACCCCTTCACGATCATTTCTTTCAGCACCGTTGTTGCCCAGATGCGGAACTGGGTCGCCTGGTAACTGTTCACTCGGTAGCCGACGGCGATAATGGCGTCGAGATTATACAGCATTTGCGGGCGGGTTACCTCACGTTCACCTTCGTTTTGAACTATCCCAATTTTTCGGATAGTTGCCGTTTCGGTAAGTTCTCCCGATTCATAAATTTCTTTAAGATGGTAGTTTACGGTTCTTACATCAACCCCATACAATTCCGCCATGCGTTTTTGAGGCATCCAGAATGTGTCGCTGTTGAAAATCACCTCGATACGCGATTCCCCTTGACTCGTCTTATATAGCAGAATGCTTGAAAAATCGGCGTTTGCGGCGGTTGGGAGCGGTTTTTCGCCCTGAGAAAAATAGGCCAAGGCAACTTGCACTTGAGGCTTTTTGCGGTCGGCATTTCCAGCGACTAAAAGACATGCTTCGCGGGAAAGATGGACGTTTTCCACCTCGCGGAAAGCCCCAGACCCGAGCTTGACCATTTCAACCACCCGGTTAAAATGGTTTTCCAAGTTCATGCCTTTTGCCTGTGCCGACGTCGTCGATTTATCCAGAATACGGCTGAATTTTTGGTAGGTGCTATAGCCCAGGGCGGAAGATAGTTCCCTCGCGCTCCAGAAAATGCGCCCGTCGGCATCAGTTCTTTTGATTTGGTCAAAATCGGACTGTAACGGCAAAATCACGTTTTCGTTCTGCATAAAACACCCTGTTTATACATTTGTTCACTATAAATATACGCAAAAAGTGGGATGCTGTCAATAGATGGGGATTTCTGGCTGGAAACACGCTAAAACTCGTAAAATGTATCGTTTTCTTTGCAAAGCCGACTGCGATAATATATATTTAGGAATAATCTTTCCAAGGAGCCGCCTATGACCGCCCAGATCTGCCCCTCCCGTCCGAGTCGTTTCTCGACTTTCAAGGCAATCATCCTCTGCCTGCTGGCAGGGCTTTCTTTACCAACCATGCTATATGCAGATTGGGATGGTGGTGTAAAAAAGCCCTCGATTATCGAAAAAGATGGCAAGACATTCTATGAAATCGAGTCAGCCGAAAACCTAGCGTGGTTTGCGACGCAGATAAATAAGGGTAATACCGGTTATAACGCAGTCTTGAAAAGAGATATTGCCATTGTGGACACTGCTGTGGGGGCGAATTCAGTCAAATGGACGCCGATTGGAGATGCAGATAGTGTTAGTTACAAGGGTGTGTTTGACGGTGATGGGCATACGATTTCGGGAGTTTATTCAAATGCAAAGTATGCAGGTTTCTTCGGGTTTATTGGACCTGGCGCGGTTATTAAAAATCTAAATCTTCAAAATGCATTGGTTCAAAGTTATTTTGGAGTAACATCTAGAGCAGGCCTACTGTCTAGTATGTTCTCTGGAGATTCCGTTATTAATGTTTCTGTTGCGGGAACTGTTTCGGATACCACATATGCAGGAGGTCTTGCCGCCATTATCAAGAGCAAGGCTTATATTGACGGCTTTAGGGGCGATGTTTACTTTGTAGGAAAAGCAAAAAAATATAACGAATATATTGTATATTCTACAAAACAAGTTGCTGGTGGTGTCGCTGCGCTGGTGTTGGATTCCGTAAGGATTTTGAATAGTCGTGTTTCAGGAAGTGTGGATAGCACTGACGTAAGGGGGTATGTGGGGGGATTTATCGGAATCGACTCCGCGTATGCCTATTTTGAAAACGATACCAACGATATTAATATGAAGTTGGGCAGTTATCCTTATATCTTGGGTGGGTATGTGACACGAGTGACTGTTAGGGCCGCTGCTGATTTTGTTGGGTGTCTAAATCGGGGGAATATTTTGGGAGCATCTAATAATGTTGCTGGTTTTGTGGGCAAAAATGAAGGAAACCTGTCGTTTTCAAAATCTACGAACGAAGGAACTGTTAAGATGACTGCGTCATCGTTGGCTTATGCGGGGGGATTTGTCGGCCAGTCCCGTTTAGATAAGGATTCTGATACGATTGAGGTTTCTTTTGAGTATTGCATAAATAAAGGTTATGTTTATTCGCCTCACAGTTCCGGTGGATTTGTGGGAGGCGCCTTTTACACAAAGCAGAGCATTACTGCTTCTGAAAATGCAGGTAAAGTGAGCGGGAAGGAATATGTAGGGGGCTTTGTTGGTTATGTATCGAGCCATTTAACTTACATTGATTATAGCCGAAATACGGGAAACATTGTTGGCCCCAAAGTAGGCGGTTTTGTTGGGGTTACATACGGAAAAGTTACTATTGACCATAGCATAAATGATGGCAATATTTCTGGACTCGGGAGCTATACGGCGGGTTTTATCTCTTGCATAAATAAGAATGCTCCTACAGTTAATGTTAAAAATTCCGCCAATAGAGGGAAAATTACTGCGGGCGACGAATCTGACGTTGGCGGTATTCTTGGTGCAACAGGTGGTTCTAATGCCGTTGCTACAAATTGTGAAAACTATGGAGAAATTTTAGTTGAGTCTACGGATTCTTCTTCAATAGCAAATGTTGGGGGCATAATAGGTAATTATGGAACAGCAAAAAATTGTAGAAATTATGGAAACATAACCACATCGATTGCTTCTCCGCATGTAGGCGGTATTGCTGGTTATGGCGGTCATGCAGAAAGGTGTATTAATAAAGGAACAATTACGGCAAATGCTAAAGGTGGTCAGATTTGCGCTGGCGGAATTGGTGGGACTGCAAGTACGCTGCTTTCGTTGAATGAAGGACGTGTGGTCGCGCATGCAACGAGTTCAACTGCTGCAAAGTGTTATGTTGCCGGCATAACGGTAAGTGTGATTTCGTCATCACGTTTTAAAATGGGAGGAAACATCAATAAAGGAACTGTCGCGGTGGATGGCGGTGTAGGACATGTTTATCCTTTGTTTGGGACTACGACTTCGGCAAGAGCCATGGCAGGTAGTATTTCGTTGTCTGATTCCATTGTCAATAACGGTCGACTGACAGCAGGCTCTACACGGCGTGCTGACAAGGACACCGTCGCGATGTGTTCTTTCTTTGATAAAGATGCTTTATTGGTAGAGGATGATTCGCTTGGATTTGGCGTATCGGCAGCTGAAATGCAAACTGAGGAATTTGCGTGGCGTTTGAATACATGTAACGGCAAAATCAAGAATAATGGTTATTGGAGTCAGCGTGGTGAAAATTATCCGATTCACGCAGATTTGGATAATCGTGCAATACGAAAAATTACATTCAGGGATTCGTCCAAGGTGATAAATGTCAAAGATTACATAGTCGGTGAAAGCTTTACGGATTATACTGGAAAAATTATCCATATGCCTGAATCGCCGAATCCAAGCGATGCCGATGAAGACTTGAAATTCGGCTATTGGGCTGTGGGAAATGATATTATAGATGAAAATACTGTAATCCTTAATGAGTTCTCTGTGTATGCCTTCTACGTGTCAAAAAAATCGCCTCCCGAAATTTTGGTATTCAATCAAGATGGCGATATTCGCACAAGTTATGCTATTTATGACAAGACTACAGAAATTTCGTTGCCGAGTGCGCTTTCTAAAACAGGCTACGAGTTTATTGGATGGTACAATGGTGACCAGTTTGTGGGTACTACAGGTACAAAAATTATTCCAAATGGTTTGTCCGTACTAAATGCAAAATATGAGCCGATTTTATACAAGATATCTTTTATGAACGGATCGGAAGTTTTACAGATGGAAAATCTCGCTTACGGGAAAATACCTGAATACAGGGGACAGAAACCGTCTAGTGGCAATGCCGATTATGTCTTTGATGGATGGACACCTCTTGTTGCGGCAGTTTCTTCAGATATAAACTACTATGCGCATTTTGCAAGTATTGTCGTTGAAAGTTCCTCAAGCGTTGCATCGAGTTCGTCACAGATGCCGAGTAGCAGTTCTGTGATTGCATCTAGTTCTTCTGATGAGTCCTCTTCGAGCAAGGCCGAGACTTCGTCTTCTGCAAAGTCTGAATCATCTTCCTCGTCGAAGGAGAATAGTAGTTCCTCTGCAAAACAGGATGCGTCTTCGTCTTCGAAGGGAACGGATGTTGTCTGGAATGCTGTACGGCCTACGTTCAACCTCGCGGTAAACGGTATGACTCTCACGTTGACAAACGCGCAGGGTGGCGTTGTTCGCATATTTGATAGCCTTGGTCACCTAGTTACGGCTAAGTCGCTAGCCGATGCAACGACAAGCATTACCTTACAGACCCCTGGTAGCTACATTGTCCGCATGAATGGCATGAGCAAGATCGTGTCGCTGAAGTAAGCCTAATTGCCCCTTAACGTATGTTTTGGGGCTTTTCTGCAAAAGCCTCAATTTTGTAAACTTTTATTTCTTACGATATTGTTGCAAATTTTACCAAAGTCACAAAAATTTTGTGGCCGGTGTTTGCTATATTGTTGTCAAACAACAAGATACGAGTCTTTTTCCGGCTAACGGGAGGTGATTTTGAACAATTCGGTACCTTTACTCCAGATGCTTACGCAGTCCGACATTGCGACGATTGTAATTTTGGGCATTTTGGCGGTCATGTCGCTCGGTTCGTGGGGCATTATCATCGTAAAGTACATCGTGAACATGAAGAATCAGCGTGCGAACGTGGTGTTCTTCCGCAAGTTCGTGAATGTACGTCAGTTCGTGGAACTGCAGAGCCTTTGCGAAAACGAAGACGACAGCGCACTGAAGAGCCTCACTTCTGAAGTGCTGAAGGAAGCTTCCAAGTTCAGTAACTTTGTGAGTTACGACTCTATCCAGCACCGTGCATCGCTTCTGGAAGATACCATCCAGCGTTCGATCGAAGGCCTGCGCCTGACCGAAGACCGCTACTTGGGCTTCTTGGCCACATGCTCCAACCTCTCTCCGTTCTTCGGACTTTTGGGTACGGTGTGGGGAATCATGGTGGCCTTCTTCCAGATCGGTCAGCATGGTTCGGCAGACCTGACTGTGGTTGCTCCGGGTATCGCTATGGCTTTGATTACTACGGTTGCAGGCCTTGTGGTTGCAATTCCCGCATCTGCCGGCTATAACTACTTCACTGCCCGCAACGGTCAGAACGAAATTTCGTACTTCAACTTTGGCTCCCAGGTGCTCAGTCTCTTTAAGCGCGGTGACTTGCTCGCCCTTGAAGAAGTGGCCGGCTAGGAGGCATAGTGAAGCGCAGTCGCGGAAAAGAACTTAAGCAGGAGATGAACCTGACGAACATGATCGATATCGTGTTCGCCATCCTTATCGTGTTCATCATTTCTGCGCCTCTCATGAGCCAGGGTGTCAAGGTGGACCTGCCTAAGGCAGAAGCACCGACCATGGAACAAGAAAAGCTTTTGAAGGTCTCGATCACTAAAAACGAGGAACTCTATATCGCCGACATGATGGTGGATTTCGCGAGTTTCAACAACGTGTTCAAGTCGCTCTGGAATGGCGAGATGGCGGTGGTCATCAATGCCGACGAGTCTGTGAACTACGGCCTGGTGATGAAGGTGGTGACTCAGGTGCAAAAGCTCGGAGTGACAAAACTCGGTTTCTTGACGATGAATCCCAAGGAAAGACCAGGGAAGAAATAGGTGAGCGCAGAGAGAAACATCCAATATTTTTCGTCTAACGATGACGGAATGATGGTGAAAATCATCGTGTGTGCGGTGGTTTTCCATTTGCTCATTGCGGGCATTTGCATTGCGTTCCATTTTGTGAATTTCAAGCACGAACCCGAACCCATTCCTGTGTTCGAAATGGTGCAGGTCCAACAGGCTGTTCAGCCGCGTCCGCAGCCGCCGCGCCCCAAGCCGATGGAACCCAAACCGCCCGAACCGAAACCGCTGGAACCCAAGCCCAAGCCGGAACCTAAACCGAAGGTTGACCAGCAGTTGCCGCCTGAGCCCAAGGTGGAGGATAAACCGCCCGAACCGGAGCCGGTGGAAGAACCGAAGCCGGAACCGGAACCTGAGCCGGAACCGCAGGATGACTTTGAAGTTGACGATTTGGATTTGCCGACTGCTGTTGAAGCGCCCAGCTTGAACCCGGTGGGTTCCGTGGATATGGACCCGCTGATGCAAGTTTATCTGGAACGTTTAAAACAAATTATTATGAGCAATTTTAATCCGCCCTCGAACCTGAACGTGCGTCGCGACGTAAAGACGACAGTGCAGTTTACGGTGGACCGTTTTGGCGGCATTACGGCGATTACCCTCAAGCGCAGTTCCGGCAACAAGACCTGGGACCACTTGTCTGTGCGTGCGGTGCAAATTTCGAAGGTGCCTGAGCTCCCGCCTAACTTTAGAGCTCCGTCGCTGGTGTTGCACTTCAATTTCACGCCAAATTAACGGTGCTGTGGTCTGGGGTAGCGAAAAATTGTATTATATTGAATAAACGAGTGGATTAGAATGGAAAAAATGAGATTTCTTGTAAGCGTTGCGGCCTTTGCGCTGGCCTTGCTGCCGGTGACATCGCATGCGACCATCGATACGATTGCCGTAGACGTGGGTATTTCTGTCTTCAAGACGATGCCCATTGGCGTTGTTCCCTTTGCAGAAAAGAAGTCCATTGACTGGATCGAAGAAAAGCCGCATTTGATTGTGACTCGCGATGCCAACCTTTCGGGTCGCTTTGACGTGATTTCCTCGGACAAGTTTGACTTGCCGAAATTCAGTAAGGCCCATGCCAAGCACTATATTACGGGCAAGGTAACGCCTGTCGGCAAGATGCTGAAGGTGGAATGTTTCTTGTATGCATCGCAGACCAAGGATGTGTTGCTCGGTGAAGCTTACACGGTGGAACAGAAGGATATGCGCCGTGCCTTGCATCAGTTCTTTGACCAGGTGATTTACCGCCTGTGGGGTGAACGCGGTGTCGCTTCTACCAAGCTTGCTTATGTGTCCAAGATGGATGGCGTCAAGCAGGTGGTGGTGTCTGACTATGATGGTTTCCATCGCAGCCAGATTACCCGTGATACGACTATTAGCATGATGCCTGTGTGGATGAAGGGTAATGCAGGTCTTTATTATGTGAATTTCAAGACGCACCGTCCGAAGCTCTATTCCAAGACTTTTGGTGGCGTGGAAAAGTCGGTGTTCCCGCAGTTGGAACAGACTTATAGCCCTGCTGTGAACCCGAAGACCGGAGAACTCCTGTTCTCGAGCACGGTGGACGGCAAGACGGATTTGTATATCGGTGATCCTTCTACGGGCAAGGCTAAGAAGTTTGCTTACCTGAAGTCTAACCAGACGAGCCCGGCTTGGAGCCCGTATGCTTCTGAAGTGCTCTTTACGAGTGACCGTGGCGGTGGCCCGCAGATTTTTGCGATGGGCAAGGATGGTTCCGATTTGCGCCGCGTGACCTTTATGGGCCGCTACAATGAACGCGCTGCCTGGTCTCCTGAAGGAGATCGCATTGCCTACACCTCGATGGATGCTGGCCACATGAACATTTACACCTGCGCACTTGATGGCTCTGACATCGTGCAGCTCACGAGCAACGCCGGTAACAACGAACACCCGACTTGGTCGCCCGATGGCAAACTGATTGCCTTTGCGAGCAACCGTAGCGGTTCGTACCAGATTTACATTATGAGAAAGGACGGTTCCAACGTTACGCGAATCACCAACTCTGGTGAAAACACTTCGCCGACGTGGTCGTTCTTCTATGACGATTTTAAACAACCAAAAAAGGAAGGTAAAAAATGAAGAACTTCGTTAAACTCGCTGTAGTGGCATCTGCCGCAGCCCTCTGCCTTGTCGCTTGCGCCAAGAAGCAGCAGCCCCAGACCGAACCGGAAGCAGAACCGGCTCCTGCCGCTGTCGCTCCGGCTGCTGAACCCAATGCAGATTCCCTGGCTGCTGAACAGGCTCGCCTCGAAGCTGAACGCCTGGCTGCCGAACGTGCCCGCCTCGAAGCCGAACGCGCTCGTCTCGAAGCCTTGATCAACCAGATCATGAGCGAAGACGTGTACTTTGACTTTGACCGTTCTGAACTCACCGAAAAGGCTAAGGAACTCTTGGCTCAGGTGGGTGAACTCCTGATTAAGGAAGAACGCTTCACGATCACGATCGAAGGTCACACCGATGCTCGCGGTACTGAAGATTACAACTTCACTCTCGGTGCAAAGCGTGCCATGAAGGTGAAGGAATTCCTCGTTGCTTACGGCATTGACGCCAAGCGCATGGAATCGGTCAGCTACGGTAAGGAAGCTCCGAAGGTTGAAGGTGCAACCGAAGAAGCCTACTCCCAGAACCGTCGCGCCAACTTCCGCGTGAACATCAAGGAATAAGATTCTTTAAATTTCGTCATCGTCTTGCCTGATACTGCAGGCAAGGAATTTTGCGGATAACAAAAAAGAACTTGTTATATGAAAAACAAAAAATTGAACATCGTATTTCCCTTGCTTATGGTCGCAGCCCTGACGGGTTGCAGCCAGATGACGGTGCTCCGTACACAGGAAATGAAGGCTGTCGGCGCCGAAGTTCAGGCAAACCTTGATTCTGTGTCGGCTCAGCTTCAGGCTCAAAACGATTCTCTGCGTGCCGAGCTGGATGCGGCTGCGCTTGCGCAAAAGCGCATGCAAGCCGAAATCACTATGCTTTCGCGTCGCGTGGCCGACGAATCCGAACGTAACGATTCTAGGCAAGAAGAAATCATCTACCGCTTGGATATGTTGCTCGGCAAGTCCGACAAGATCTTGGCGAAGAAGGTGGTCGTGAGCGGTGCGCCTGCTGCACCGGTCTCCATGGATAGCCTGGAACGCGAAGCTGAAAAGCTCGTGGAAGCCGAAGCGATGTTCAATACGGCCCGCTCCGATTACCATCGCGGTGAATTCAAGCTGGCCTACAGCGGCTTCAAACAGGTTTATGAACAGATGAAAGAAGGCGAACTCGCCGAGAATTCGCTTTACTGGATGGCTCTTTGCTTGATTGATGTCAACCAGATTGACAAGGCGAAAAAGGTCTTTGCCCGCATGTCGGAAGCCTTCCCCGACGGCCAGAAGACCTGCCCCGCATTGTTCAAGCTTTCTGGCCTTTATGGCGAAGAATGCGACATCAACATGCAGAAGCAGTACCTGCAGAAGATTCTTTCGACCAAGTCTTGCGAAAAGTCTGCCGAATTTGAACAGGCTGCCGAAATGTTGCAGGAAATCTTGGAAAAAGAAGACAAGAAGTCTGCAGGTGAACCTGTAGAACGTTGCGTGCCTGTGGTGCGTGAACCGGTTGCCCCGACTTCTCGCGTAAAGCCTGCGGAAGAGAAACCCGCGGAACCGACTGCCAGCGCAACCGCTGAATCTACGGAAGCCGCACTGTAATAGTTCGAAAAATCTTTAAAAAGAAAACTCCGACGATTGCTTCGCCGGAGTTTTCTTTATAACTGTCTACTTCCTACTGTCTACCGTCTACTTCTTCTATGGTTCGTCCGCGTCAATGATGACTCGCTTGACTTCGGCGCCGAGCTTTGCCATTTTAGCTTCGAAGTCTTCGTAACCGCGGTCGAGGTGGTAAATGCGGCTGATCTTGGTTTCGCCTTCGGCGATTAACGCGGCGAGCACGAGGGCTGCGCTTGCACGCAGGTCGGAGCCCATGACGTCGGCACCTTCGAGCGGGAGCCCGCCCTTGATGGTGGCGGTGTTGCCGCTGAGCGTAATGTTTGCACCCAAGCGTTCCATTTCGGCCACATGCTTAAAGCGGTCGTTATAGACGGTGTCTTGAATCACGCTGTTGCCCGGAACCGAGAGGAGCGTTGCCATGAGGGGCGCCTGCATGTCGGTGGGGTAGCCCGGGAACGGGAGCGTCTGAATCGTAATCGGCTTGAGTTCCACATTGCGGGCATCGACTTCGGCCCAGTCGGGGCCGACAGATACCTTGCAGTTCATGTCGCGGAAGGCATCGAGCGTCGATGCGATGTGTTCGGGAATAATCTTGGTGACCTTGACGCGGCCACGCGTAATGGCGGCACCACAAAGGTAGGTGCCTGCTTCGATACGGTCGGGAATGGTGACGCCATTACCCGGGCGTAGAGCTTCTACGCCCTGCACCGTAAGGGTGCGCGTGCCGCGTCCTTGAATCTTGGCGCCCATGCCGATGAGGTAATCGACGAGGTTATCGATTTCAGGTTCGAGGGCAGCATTCTGCAACACGCTCGTGCCCTTGGCAAGCGTTGCGGCCATGAGCACGTTCACCGTGGCGCCCACGCTCGAAATCGGAAAATGGAATGTACCGCCGGGGAGGCGTCCGTCGCAAGTGGCTTCTACGTAGCCGTGAGTCACGGTAATCTTGGCGCCCAAGGCTTCGAGGCCTTTCAGGTGCAAGTCCACAGGGCGCGGACCCCATGCGCAACCGCCCGGGAGAGACACGCGGCAGCGGCCAAAGCGAGCTACCAGAGGACCGAGCACATAGAAGCTTGCGCGCATGGTCTTCACGAGTTCGTAAGGGGCTTCCAGATGGTCGGCACCACGGGTGTCGATTCTTAAGGTGTGGGCTTCGCCACCGATGTGGCAACCGATCACGCGCAGCACATCGGACATAGTCTTCATGTCTTTGAGGTGCGGAACGTTCGTGATTTCGGAGACGCCGTCGGCCAAGAGGGCTGCTGCCATTACGGCAAGGACTGCGTTCTTGGCGCCGGAAATTTCAACTTCGCCGTCGAGCGGCTTTTTAACCTGAGGTACAATAAACTGGTACATAGTAAAATTAGACTTAAATTTTTTGCATTTATAAGATAGTAAAAGTACCGGGTTTTAATTATTCTTTTTCTTTCGTCTCTCGTCTAATCATATCGTGCACAACTCGTGTGCGGGCGATGTGGTCGTGGAGGGCGCGGCGCTTGGGGTCGATAAAGACAATCAGGTAGCCAAGGCCGTAGAACATGAGCGTGCATTGCGTAATCAGGCTTGCGATAAAGCGGAGCGCGGCACTTACCCAGCTCATGGGTTCACCGTGGGCGACTTCGACATGAATCTTCACGAGCATTTTGCCGGGCGTCGCCGACTTGATGGCGGTAAACGCGATAAAGTAAATGGCTTGCACGATGCCCCAGATAATCAGGAACAGGTGTGTGCCGGGAACGTCAATCACATTGTTCAAGGCCTCTTCGGAGGTGGGATCGCTAATGTAGGCGTTCATGGCATCGCCAAGGACGTTCAAGTCTATTGCCTGAACGGCGCTCATGATCATCAGAATCAAGACGCCTGTTGCAGACAAAATAACGTTGTCGATAAAGTAGGCTATGGCACGGACAAAGAATCCGGCGTAATGCTTGCCCTTGTTGTGTTCGGCGATGATTGCTTCGAGGGCAGCCTTGATCTGTTCTTCTTCGGAAAGCGGGACTTCCTTGGATTCTTCGGTATCTTTCCAGGCGACCCAGGCTTCCATGCCCGAATGCCACACTAAAGTTTCGTCTTTGATGACGCCGTCTTTTACAAAGTCCCTGATTTCGTCGATATTAAAGGGACCTTTGCGTCGTTCACCGTCTGTTACGGTTTCATCTATGTAGTACCAAATCATGATGAGCCATAATTTAGAAAAAAAGCTACATTTTGGAGGTATGATGAATTTCAAGATTGGCCAACGCTATGTAAGTCAATCGGAACCTACTCTCGGGCTTGGTATAGTCACCGAGGTGCAAGACCGTATTGTTAAGATTTCTTTCCCCGCTGTAAGTGATGTCCGTTGCTACCGTTCCATGGGTGCCCCTGTGGACCGCTTTGAACTTTCGGTGGGTGATACCGCCAAGAGCGAAAAGGGTATGTCTTTTACCGTGGAATCGGTGAAAGAGGTGGACGGCTTGTTAGTGTATACGGGCCGCGCCGGCAGACAGATGAAGGAATCTGAACTGAGCGGCAAGATTTCGATTGCGCGTCCTGCGGACTTGTTCAAGGCCCTCATGGAAAACCGCGTGTCGAATAGCGTGCAGTTCGGTCGCCGTGAATCGGCCATGGAACTTTCTTGCAAGTGGATTTCTTCGCCGGTGCGTGGCATGATTGGCCCGCGTACCTCGATGATTCCGCACCAGTATTATTTGTGCCAGCGCGCTTGCGACAGTTCGACGCTCCCGCGCTTGATGCTGTCCGACGAAGTGGGTCTCGGTAAGACGATTGAAGCTGGCATGATTTGGCATGCACTCAAGGCCCGCGGTCGCCTGACCCGTACTCTGATTATTGTGCCCGAAACGCTGAAGCACCAGTGGCTTGTGGAAATGAAGCGCCGCTTTAACCACTTGTTCACGCTGGTGGACGAAGGTTACATCAAGGGCCTGTTCGTGAACGATGACGATGACCGCCCGAATCCGTTCACGATTGCAAACGATATTATCTGCTCGATTGACTTCTTGATCAAGCAGCCTGCATTGATTGAAGACTTGCTCAAGACGACTTGGGACATGGTGATTATCGACGAAGCGCACCACCTAGTTTGCGAAGACGGATTCACGAGCCACGAGTACTTGCTCGCTAACGCCGTGATTCAGCGCTCGAAGGGTGTGCTCCTTTTGACGGGTACGCCGCTGCAGTTCCATCCGGAATCGCAGTTCAACCGCCTCAAGATGCTCGACCCCGTGCGCTTTGCGGACTACAACAGCTTTATCAAGGACCAGGACGCTTACCGCAAGCTGGTGAACGAACTTTCGAAGTTGCCGACGGACCCCGGCCAGACCATGAGCTGGGACGACTTGAACGAATGCGTACCGAAGAAGTCGATTATCCGCCCGTGGCTTGAACAGGAAAGCGCAAAGAGTATGCCTGCCGACGAATGGATCCGCCGCATTGTAGATGCCGTGGGTACAGGCTCGGTGGTGTTCCGCAATACCCGAAAGGGCGTGGGCGGATTCCCGAAGCGCGTGCTCGATGAAATTCCGCTCGAACCGAACAAGAATTACCGCGACATGGTGAACGTGGCTGCCGAAAACGATTTGGACATGTCCACCGACATTCAGGAAAACGGCTTGCTTTGCACGAGCTATTCCGACGCCTGGGCACTCGACGAACGCTACGTGTGGCTCAAGGGATTCTTGAAGGAACATGCTAACGACAAGGTGCTCCTGATTTGCGAATCGATTCAGGTGGTGCAGGCGCTTGAAACGCTCTTGAATGAATACATGGGCGAGGGCGCGTTCTCGATGTTCCATGAGAACATGACGATTATGGCCCGCGACAAGGCCGCCGCAAACTTCAGCAGAGAAAACGGTGCGAACTTGTTGATTGCCTCTGAAATCGGTTCCGAAGGCCGCAACTTCCAGTTTGCTCATCATTTGATTCTGTTCGACCTGCCGCTCGATGCCGCCTTGGTGGAACAGCGTATTGGCCGCTTGGACCGTATCGGTCAGACCGAAAACATCATTATTCACGTGCCGTATGTGATGGGCTCTGGTCAGGAAGTCATGTTCCGCTGGTACCACAACGGCTTGAACGCCTTCGGTACTCCGATGATGAGCGGTGGCGAACTGTTCCTCAAGTACACCGACGAATTGATTGCCGCTTTGGCTGAACCGCAGGCATTGCTCCAGAACTTTGTAGACACGGTGATTCCGAAGGTCAAGAAAGACTGCGACACCATGCGCAAGAATATTGAAAAGGGCCGCGACCGCTTGCTGGAATTCAACTCCCGCAACCCGGCGAAGGCAAAAGAAATCACCGACGCTATCTTGAAGATTGACGCCGACAAGGATTTGGAAACGCTCGTGTTCTCGTCGTTGATGGACCGTGGTCTTGAAATCGAAAAGAGCAAGATCAAGGGCTGCTACATTATCAGCCAAGGCACACAGGTGGAATCGGGCTCGATTCCTGGCATGCCCGAAAGCGTTGGCATGGCGGGCGCCGGTGGCGGTGGCCGCGTGACGCAGGCTGTCGGAAACTTCGAAGAAAGCTCGGGCGGTGGTGACGAAGATGCTCGCTTCTGCGATACCTCTAGCTTGACCGTGACCTTTGACCGCAACGTGGCCATGGTGCACGACGAAGTGGACTTTGTGAGCTTGGAACACCCGCTTTCTCAGGGCGTGATAGACTTTGAAACTTCGCTTGATAACGGCGCCGTGGCTTGTAACATCTGGCAGAATTCCGGAATGCGCGGCCTAGTGATGCAGTACAATTTCGCGGTGGACTTCTCGGTGGCCGAAGAATGGGGCGTGTCTGACCTTGCGGGCCCGCGCTACATTAGCGTGCTCGTGAACCCGACTGGCGAAGACTTGACCGAAAAGGTTCCGGAACTGAAGGCCGCAAGCTTCAAGGATGTGCCTGTTCCGCAGGGCAATGCCGCTGTGAACATGACGCTCAAGTATTTCGGTAAAGAAGGCCTCGCCATCGCTCGCCGCATTGTGTCTGCCAAGGCAAAAGAAATTGCCGAAGTGGCCGCTGCCGCAGTCGAAGCCCGCGCCGAGCAGGAATACCAGCGTATGAACCATTTGCTTAGCATGCGTGGCAAGGCGGGTAACAATACCCAGCTGCAACAGCTCCGCAAGAATGCCCAGGAATGGAAAAAAGTAATTTCGAACCCGCAACTCCGCCTCGATGCTATCAGGCTTTTGGTGTGTAGGTAATCTATGAGTGAATTAAGAAAGAATATTCTCGATGAATCCCGTCGCATTGTCGTAAAGATCGGCTCGCGTATTTTGGTCGACTCCGAAAAGGGCGGTGTTCGTACTCGCTACATCCAGAAGCTTGCCGATTCCGTGGCTCGCCTGATGGAAGCCGGTAAGGAAGTTGTGATTGTGACTAGCGGTGCCGTGGGAACAGGCATGAGCCAGCTCGGTTACAAGGAAAAGCCGACGGTGCTTGCCGAAAAGCAGGCTTGTGCTGCCGTGGGCCAGATTGACCTCATGTACGCCTACCGCGAAATGTTCCGCTGGATGCAGCTTTCCGTGGGCCAGATTCTTTTGTCTGCCGAAGACTTTCGCGACCGCAACCGCTACAAGAATTTGCAGAACACCATCAAGGCGATGCTTGCCCGTAAGATTGTTCCGATTATCAACGAAAATGACTCGCTTGCCGTTGCCGAAATCAAGGTGGGCGATAACGACAAGCTTTCGAGCGACGTGGCACTCTTCCTTGATGCCGACTTGCTTTTGATTTTCACGGACGAAGACGGACTTTTCGATGACAATCCGAAGAAGAATCCGAATGCGCGACTCCTCCGCTTTGTGCCTGAAATTACGCCTGCAGTGCTTGCGCTCGCGGGTAAGCCCGGTGAAACGGGCTCCGCCGTGAGTACCGGCGGAATGCGTAGTAAGCTCGAAGCGATTCGCAACGTGACCAAGAGTGGTTGCAACGCATTCCTCGCGAGCGGCATGAAGGTGTTGCCGCACCAGGTGATTTTTGAAAATGCCGAAGGCACGCTCTTTGTGGGCTCCAAGAAAAAGCTCAATAGCCGTCAGCGCTGGCTCAGCTTCGTAACGACTCCGCGCGGTGCCGTGGTGGTCGACGAAGGCGGCGTGAAGGCTCTGCGCGAAAAGCATTCCAGCCTGCTCCCCGTGGGCGTGTGCGCCGTCAAGAAACACTTTGACAAGGGCGACCTGATTGAAGTCTTGAGTCAAGACGGCGAAGCCGTGGCACGCGGTGTCGCAAAGTTCGACAGCGAAACGTTAAAGCTTGTTCTCCGCAAGAAGACCGCCCAGGTTCATGAACTCTTGGGCAAGAACGTTCCCGACGAACTGATTCACAAGAACGACTTGGTCGTGTTCTAGTCTAAAATTTGTATCTTGGTAAGCGTATGGAAGAAAATCAGAATTTGGACGATTTGGCCGAAGAATCGGCGGAACTCCCGAAAGTCGAGAGCCAAGAGGATTTGGCCCGCATTATCCAGGCGCTCGTGTTTGCGTCTCCTGACATTGTGACGCTTAAGAAACTGCGTGAAATTCTGGGCGATTTTTTGGATGCGCGCTTGGTGTCCGATGCTTTGATTGCGGCGAACGATTCGCTGAACAAGATTAATTCCCCGTTCGAAATTGTGGAACAGGCGGGCGGTTACCGCTTTAGGACCCGCGCCAAGTATTACCCTTGGGTGCGCAAGCTGTTCCCCGAAGCAAATGCTCGCCGTTTGAGCCAGGCTGCGCTTGAAACCTTGGCGGTGATTGCTTACCAGCAGCCGATTACCAAGGCGGCGATTGAACAGGTGCGTGGCGTGTCGTCGGTGGATGGCCCGATCCGTAACCTGCTCGACAAGGGCTTTATTGCACTCGGTTCCCGTGCCGATACGGTGGGTAACCCCTATACCTACGTGACCACGCAGGAATTCATGAAGTATTTCGGCATCAATCGCATTCCCGAAGACTTGCCGCGACTCCGCGAATTCAGTGAACTTCTGGAAGCGGGCGCCTTGGTGCCGCAGTATGCGAAACCCGAATCGGTGAGCCCCGAAGAACCGGTGCAGCCCGAAGAAAATCCGGACCAGGTTGAATTGTCGATGGGAGATGCCTAATGGCTGTAACCCCGTTAATGCAGCAGTATTACGAGATCAAGAAACAGAATCCCGGCTGCATCTTGTTTTTTAGAATGGGCGACTTCTTCGAACTATTCGAAGACGATGCCGTAATTGCCTCGAAGATTTTAGGACTCACGCTCACGAGCCGCAATAACGGCGCCTCGGGAGCAACGCCCCTGTGCGGGTTCCCGCACCATGCCGCAGACCGTTACGTGCCCAAGATGGTGGCGGCGGGCTACCGCATCGCCATTTGCGAACAGGTGGAAGACCCGAAACTTGCAAAGGGTATCGTCAAGCGCGACATTGTGGAAATCATCAGTGCCGGCACCGCGATGGACGAGTCGAACCTGAATGCGAAAGAGGCGAATTACCTTTGCGCGTTCATTCCCGAAAAGGATTCGGTCTCGTTTGCGATTGCCGACGTGACGACCGGTTACTTGGCCGCGTGCAAGAGCTCGGTGCAGGCTTTCGAATGTGAATTCTGCCGCCGTATGCCCAAGGAAGTCGTGGTGCCCGAAGGAACTTCGATTCCAAGCGGAGTGATGGACTTGATCCGCTCCGAAAACATTCTGGTGACAGAACTTCCTGCATTCCTGTTCGGTGAAGATTCCGCGAAGGATGTGCTGTTTACGCACTTTAAGGTTGAGGCTTTGGATGGTCTTGGCTTGGATGGGCGAGTGGTTGAAACGCAGGTGACGGGAGCGCTTCTCCAGTACCTGATGGACCAGAAGAAGTCCGAACTTTCGCACTTTACGACGCTCGAGATTCTGAATCTCGACGACTACATGACGCTTGACCCGAGCACGCTGCGTAACCTGGAACTGGTGCGTCCGTTGAATGCCGACGACATCAGCAGCACGCTTTGCTACGTGCTCGACTTTACGGTGACCGCGATGGGCGGGCGCAATCTGAAGGAGTGGGTGAGCCACCCGCTGATTTCGGTGGAACGCATCAAGGAACGCGAAGAAGCTGTCGAGGAACTCGTCAACAACCCGGTCGCTCTCGACGAACTGAAGGAATCGCTGACTTCGATTCTCGATATGGAACGCCTGATGGGCCGTGTAGGCTCTGGCCGCGCGAATGCCCGCGATTTGGCGGGCATGGGCCGATCGCTTTCGCAGGCTTCTAAGGTAGCTGACGTGCTTGAAGGATTGAATTCGCCGATTTTTGAACCGATGCGAGCGGCCCTCATTGCCGCCCGTGGCCGTGGCGAAGAGCTCCTTTCGCAATTTAACGATGACTTGCCGCTGACCGTTCGCGAGGGCGGCATGATTCGCGCGGGTGCAAACGCGGAACTTGATGCCATGAACGAAGACATCAAGGAACGCCGCGAATGGATTGCCTCGCTCGAAGTCCGTGAACGTGAACGCCTCGGAATCCCGAGCTTGAAAGTTGGCTACAACCGCGTTTTCGGTTACTACATCGAAATTACCAAGGCGCAGATGGCCAAAGCCACGAGCCCGATTCCCGATGAATATATCCGCAAGCAGACGACGGTAAATGGCGAACGCTACATTACGCCCGAGATGAAGGAATGCGAATCCATCATCAGTAATGCCGAAGTCAACATTCACGCGCTGGAATACAAGATTTTCTGCGAACTTCGCGAACGCGTGAACAGCTGGCGTGCCGAACTTCAGGAAATCGCGAATGCGATTGCCCATGTAGATACGCTCTACAGCTTTGCCCGTGCCGCACGCAAGTACAATTACGTTTGCCCCGAAGTCTTTGAAGGCTCGGGCATCGAAATCAAGGGCGGTTTCCATCCGGTGATTGTCGCAGTCAATTCTGACTTGGACTTTATCCCGAACGATGTGAATCTTTCGCCCGAAGCCACGCGCCTCATGCTCATTACGGGCCCGAACATGGCCGGTAAATCAACTTACCTGCGCCAGACGGGACTCATTGTGCTCATGGCGCAAATCGGCTGCTTCGTGCCGGCGGAAAGTGCCCGCATCGGCGTGGTGGACCGCATCTTTACACGCGTGGGTGCAAGCGACCGCCTGAGCCGTGGTCTTTCGACGTTCATGGTCGAAATGATCGAGACCGCGAACATCTTGCGCAATGCGACTTCGCACAGCTTGGTGCTTCTTGACGAAATCGGTCGTGGGACCAGTACCTTTGACGGCCTCTCGATTGCGTGGGCGATTGTGGAAACTCTGCATGATGAACCGGCCCGCGCCGCCATCACGCTGTTTGCAACGCACTACCACGAACTCACGGGCCTTGTAGAAAGCCTTGAACACGCCGGAAACTTCCAGGTGGGCGTTCAGGAAAAGGGCGACAAGCTCATCTTCTTGCACAAAATTCTCGAAGGAGCCTGCGACTCCAGCTACGGTATTCACGTGGCTGAAATGGCGGGCCTCCCGAACAATGTGCTTCGCCGTGCCCGCAAGATTCTCTTGCGCCTCGAAAAGCAGAAGATTGACCCGAGCGATGGTGCTACTCACAAGAAACTCATGGAAAAGCCGCAGGTCGACTTGTTCGCACCTCCCGACGAATCCACGCAGCTCCTTAAAGAAGAAATCCGCCGCTTGAAACCCGAAGAAATGACTCCGATCCAGGCGCTCCAATGCCTGATGGACCTAAAGGAGCATTACGGGAAATGATCGACTTTGCCGCCTTACAAGAGTTTGTCTATAGTAATCGAATCGTAGATTCGACGATTCATGGACTTGCTCATTGGCGGCAGGTGGAATTCAACGGCTTGCTTCTCGCGCCCATTACAGGTGCCGACGTGACTGTCGTGCGACTGTTCGCTCTCTTTCACGACTGCAAGCGCGAAGATGACGGCTACGATGGCGAACATGGTGAACGCAGTGCCGCCTTCGCTAAAGAATGCTTCGAAAAAGGGCTTCTCGATATTACGCAGGAACAGTTCGACAAACTGTATCACGCCTGCTTTTACCACACCAAGGAACATCAGACTGATGATCCGACCATCAACACCTGCTACGACGCCGACCGCCTAGATCTCGGCCGTGTGGGAATGTCGCTTAATCCGAAAAAGATGGCGACAGCTCCGGGTGCAAGAATCGCCCACAAGTCTTTGCGGGCGAATGTTGATGTCTATGAAATGCGTGAATGGCTTAAAACCATCGCGCTATAGAAATTACAATTCAGGCTGCTTGCCGGTGAGGCGCACGAAGATTTCTTCGTACTTGGCGAGCGTGTTCTTCACGACTTCAGGCGGAATTTCCGGACCCGGATAGGTCTTGCCCCAGTCGAGAGTTTCGAGCCAGTCACGAACGTACTGCTTGTCGAAGCTTTCCTGGTTCTTGCCCACCTGGTACTTGTCTGCCGGCCAGTAACGGCTGGAGTCCGGAGTCAGCACTTCGTCGATCAAGATGGTTTCGCCATCGATTTCACCGAATTCGAACTTGGTGTCGGCGAGGATGATGCCCTTGGAGGCAGCGTAGTCGCGAGCCTTCGTGTAGATGTCGAGGGACATGTCACGGAGAGTCGTTGCAACCTTTTCGCCAACGATATCGAAAGTCTGTTCGAAGCTGATGTTTTCGTCGTGACCAACGTCGGGCTTGGTGCTCGGCGTGTAGAGCGGCTTTTCGAGCTTCTGGCAGAGCTGCAGGCCTTCGGGGAGAACGTGACCGCAGATTTTACCGGTCTTCTGGTAGTCCTTCCAGCCAGAACCCACGATGTAACCACGCACGATGCATTCCACGGAATGGCGGTTGGCCTTCTTCACGATCATGGAACGGCCGCGGAGGTAGTCGGCGTGCTTCTTGAGCACGGCCGGGTATTCGTTCACGTCGGCGGTGATGAGGTGGTTCTTCATGCCGAGGTGCTTGAACCAGAACAGCGAAAGCTGGTTGAGGATTTTGCCCTTACCAGGAATCGGGGTGGGGAGCACCACGTCAAAAGCGGAAAGACGGTCGCTGGCGACCATCAGGAAGCTGTCGCCCAGGTCGTACATGTCGCGTACTTTGCCCTGGTGGAACAGCGGAACTTCGGTAATGGGGGTATCAAATTTTAAGCTCATAGTGACCCAAATTTAGGAAAATTAAACAGTTAAGGCAAGATTATAAGTTTCTGCTGTAGGTGGCATAGCTTTAAAGATCTTTATACTGCGAAAGCTTGCGTCCGCTGTTCAAGGCAATGCGGATTAAATCGTGAATTTTTTCGGTCCGGGCAGGGAAATCCACCGGGTGGAGAGCGATGCGGGGGAGCCCGACGGGAATCTTCAGAGCGAATGCGCCGAACTTGAAGGCGGCCTTGATCAAGAAGTCGGGAATGCCTGCGAAACTTGCGACAGGGGAGGCGTAGCGCTTGCCTTTGGCGGTCACCAGGGCGAATCGTTCTTCGTAGAGCATTTTTTCGGCGTGTACCTGGCTCGGCAGGAACTTGTTGCTGTACCAAGTTGGCGGAACAAATGCGGTGGGCTTTTCGGAGTCTCCAATCAAAGCTTTCCAGGCGTCTAGCCCCAGGTGCAAAAGCCTGCTCGATTCAAATTCGCTGAGGCCTGCAAATTCGGCTTCGCCACCGGTCAGGTTCATTCCGATAAGGCCGGCGTAGCTGCGGCCCTGGCTGAATTCGGCCTGGTGCTTGTAGCCGTGGAGGGCAAGTTCGAATCCGTCTGCTTTTAGCTTCTGGAGTGTTTCGCGAAAGCCTTTGACCATGTCGGACGGGGCCTTTTCGGTATCCGGGATAACAAGCACGCTGAAAGGTCCCCCTGCTAGGTCCTTGAGTTCTTCAAGAATCGGGGCGACTTTCTGGTAGTTCCAGACGCTGAAATCGTGAAAGCAGAGGAGGAATTTGCGCATGAAAAAAATTATAGAAAAAAGAAGTAGACAGTAGACGGTAGACAGTAGACAGAAAACAGCTAAAATGTGTCTCAAAATTGCAAAATACTTCCTACTTCCTACTTCCTACTTCCTACTAAAAACTACATTTACCCTACTATGTTAGAATCTATTATTTTGGGCCTGTTGCAGGGCCTCGCCGAATTCCTCCCCATCTCTAGCTCCGGCCACCTTGTGCTTGGACACGAACTTTTAGGCATGAACGAAGCGGGCATGTTCTTCGATATCATGCTCCATGCCGGCACCTTGCTGTCCATCTTCGTGGTGTTCCACAAGAAGATTACCGACATCATCGTGGGTTGCCTCCGCAGAAATCCCGACCAGCTCCGCGAAGCGGGCTACATTATCTTGGCTAGCATTCCGACGGCTTTGATTGGCCTCGGTTTCAAGGACGCTCTCGAAGGCCTGTTCGAGAATCCGCGTGCCGTGTGCGTCGCCGAACTCTTTACGGGCTTGTTGCTGTTTACCTCGCAGTGGGGCGCTACCGGAGCCAAGCATCCGGATAATGAAGGCGTCAAAATGAACTGGTGGCGCGCTCTTGTGACCGGTACCGTGCAGGGCATCGCCTGCATTCCGGGCATCAGCCGTAGCGGTTCTACCATCAGCGCCATGATGTTCATGGGCGTGAACCGCAAGTACGCCGGCGAATTCAGCTTCCTTATGAGTATCCCTGCCGTGGGCGGTGCCGCTCTCCTCGATTGCATCAAGTGGATCAAGTGCCAGAGCATGACTCCCGAAAAGGCGCTCCTCGACCCGGAAAAGGCCATGAAGTGTGCCGACGCCGGTGGCTTTACCCCCGAACTTTTGGTGGGCATGGTCGTGTCGTTTATCTTCGGCATCATCGCCCTCAAGTGGCTCATGACCTTCTTGCAGAAGGGCAAGTTCCAGCACTTCGCCTGGTACGTATGGGCCGTGGGTATCCTCGGACTGATCTTTATCTAAGTTCTTGAAATTGAATTAAGGCGGTCGAAACGGTCGCCTTTTTTTGTTTTTGGTGTTGGCATAGTTCTTGCATTATTTATCGCGAAAACAAAGCGGAAAGTAGATTTTGTTTCAAAATGAAACATGATTTTGCTAATTCGCTTCAAATTTTAACGATAAATGGAGATAAATAATGGCAACAGAGAAGATGGAATTCCAGACCGAAGTTCGCGACATGCTGAACTTGATGATCAACTCCCTTTATAGCAACAAGGAAATCTTCCTCCGCGAACTCGTTTCCAACGCGGCGGACGCACTCGACAAGCGTCGTTTCCTTTCCCTCTCCAAAGCAGACCTTTTGCCGCAGGGCACGCAGCTCCGCATCGATATCTCGGTGAACAAGGAAGGCAAGCGCATCGTTGTCGAGGACAACGGTATCGGCATGAACAAGGAAGACTTGATCAACTGCCTGGGCACCATCGCCCGTAGCGGTACCAAGAACTTCATCAAGAATTTGAAGGAAGGCGACAAGGGCAGCGTCGATTTGATTGGCCAGTTCGGTGTGGGTTTCTACTCCGTGTTCATGGTCGCAAAGAAGGTCGAAGTGTTGACCCTTAAGGCCGGCGAAACTCAGGGCTATATGTGGTCCTCCGAAGGCACAGGCGAATTCGAGATTTCTGAAGCCCCGCGCGACAAGGTGGGTACCAAGATTACGTTGTACCTGAAGGACGACGAAGACGCCGAAGATTTCGCGAGCGAATGGAAGATCAAGGACATCGTGCAGAAGTACAGCGGCTTCGTGAGCTACGGCATCTACTTCCACCCGGAAGCCACCAAGAACGACAAGGGCGAAATCGAAGAAAAGCCCGAAGAACGTTTGAACGAAAAGCAGGCCTTGTGGCGCCAGAGCGAAAAGGAAGTCACTGAAGAACAGTACAAGGACTTCTACAACGTCATCAGCCACGAAGCCGACGAACCGGCCGCCTGGAGCCACAGCCACGCCGAAGGTTCCCAGGAATTCTGGAGCCTCGTCTATATTCCGTCCAAGGCCCCGTTCAACATCTGGCACAACGACGCCTTGCACGGTCTGAAGCTCTACGTGAAGAAAGTCTTTATCATGGACGACTGCAAGGATTTGCTCCCGCCTTGGCTTCGCTTTGTGCGCGGCGTGGTAGATAGCGAAGACTTGCCGCTGAACGTGTCCCGTGAAATCTTGCAGAACAACAAGATTATCGCCAGCATCCGTAAGCACGTGATCAAGAAGGTGCTCGATACCTTGCAGAGCATGGCCGACAAGGATGCCGCGAAGTACAACGCCTGGTGGCGCGAACTCGGCATGGTCCTTAAGGAAGGCTTCTACATGAACTGGGAACATCTTGACGAACTCAAGAAGTTGCTCCGTTTCGAAAGCACCAAGACTGAAGGCGACGCTCTCGTGGGCCTTGACGAATACGTGAAGCGCATGCCCGAAGGCCAGAAGGAAATCTACTACCTCATCGGCGACAAGAACGCCGTGAAGTCTAACCCGATGCTCGAAGCCTTCAAGGCCAAGGGTTACGAAGTGTTGCTCATGAGCGACGGCATCGACGAATTCATGATGTCTAGCCTCCAAGAATTCGGCGACAAGAAGTTCCACGACATCGCCCGCGGCGATGTGGACTTCGAAAAGACCGAAGACGAAAAGAAGGCCGAAGAAGCTAACAAGGGCATCTTCAAGGGACTCTGCGAAAACCTGCAGAAGGTCTTGGACGAAGACATCAAGGAAGTCCGCGTGTCCAGCCGCCTCAAAGACAGCCCCTGCTGCCTCGTGACCAGCGAAGACGCCATGAGCGCCCAGATGGAACGCATGATGAAGGCCATGGGTCAGAAGAACTTGCCGAAGTCCAAGCGCATCCTCGAAATCAATCCGACGCACCCGATTTGCGAAATGCTCAAGAAGAAGGCAGAAGCCAAGGAAGACCTGGGCGATTGGCCGAAGGCCCTCTACGGTCAGGCTCTGCTTGCCGAAGGCTCTCCGCTCCCGAACCCGGCAGAATATGTCGCTGCGATTACAAAGTTGCTGACTGCTTCCGTCAAATAGCCGTTTCAGTGTCATTCTGAGCGGAGGCGTGTAACGCCGGAGTCGAAGAATCTATACACTTGCGAAAAAGACCGCGATTCAATCGCGGCCTTTTTTGTTTCAAACTTATTGTTAGAACGATTCTCTTAAATCAATCGTAATGCCGATGTGCTTGCCGTCGACAAGCGAAAGGTCGCCGCGGGCGTGCAGCTTTTCGCTTTTGTTCAAGGCGAGGCGTCCGCCGAAGCCTACGGCGTAATGTACTTGGCGCCTAAAGAGTTCGCTGAAGTAGGGCGCCGATTGCAAGGCTTCGCCAAAGATAACGCCGGCGAATCGCCAGAAGAGCGGACGGCGGAATTCCATTTGCCAGATTAAGGCTTGCGTGTCGCTCCAGATGCCCGATTCTACGCCGCGGAATCGCTTGGTGCCGTCGGGGCCGGCGAGGCAGCCGAGCGGAACATTGTCGCCGCGGCTCTGCTTTGCGTAAAGCCCGAGTGCGATAGAGGTTTCCCAGAACAGTGGAGCGTAGAATCTTGCGTCAAGCGTTTCGGTGTGGTAGCTAAAGTCGCCGCCGAAAAAGATTTCTTCGAAGCTTGCGTAGTAGCCTTTGGTGGGCCAGTTGTCGTTGTCTTTTTTATCGAGAACCAAAAGGTAGCCGCCGCCCAAATAAAATCCGTCTTGGTAATTTTTGGGGATGTCGCTTCCGAGTTCGTTGTCGCGGGCTTCACCTTCTAATACAACGCCGTAGCGCAGAGGAATGTTGTTCGAAATGCCGAAGTTCATTTCGAAGGGAATCTTGCCGTAGACAAAGGAACTCTTGTATTCGTCTATGCGGTCAAAATCTCCGCGGGCGCCGCGCTCGAATAGCGAGTAATGCCACTTGTTCAAGTTGAGTTTTGCGGGAATGTGCAAGTGGTCACCGAATAGCCACAGGTTCGGGGCGTACTGGAATTGGAACTGCCCGCGCGTGGTACCGCGTGCGATAAAGTCCATCGAAGAAATGTTTTCGCCGCCTTGGAACGGCTTGAAGAACAAAACGAATACCGCGCCGTACTGGATCTTGGTTTCTTCGGTGTAGGCGCCAAAGGGTAGCACTGAGAATCGCTGGAAGTTGTCTTGGGCAAAGACGGAGAGCGCGAGGCACACGATAATGGTGTAGAACAACTTCATGGATGCAAGTATAGAAAACATTTTTTGTTATATTTATAGAAAGAATCATTTATCCCAACAATTTATAACCTCTCACCTCAAAGGACCTTTGGTCCGCGCTCACACCTCGAAGCGAAGCGAGCAAATATGGCCGAACAAAACAAAGCAGAAAAATTCGTTTTCTACATGTACAAGATGACCAAGTCCTATCCGCCTAACAAAGAGGTGCTGAAGGACATTTCTTTGAGCTTCTACTATGGCGCAAAGATTGGTATTATCGGCCAGAATGGTGCCGGTAAGTCGACGCTCCTGCGCATCATGGCTGGCATCGACAAGGAATTCCAAGGCGAGGCATGGATTGAACCGGGCCGCACTGCAGGCTACTTGCCGCAGGAACCGCAGCTGGACCCGAACCTGACCGTCAAGGAAAACGTGATGCAGGCCGTGGCCAAGAAGCAGGCTATTCTCGACCGCTTTAACGAAATTTCCATGAAGTTTGCAGAGCCCATGGAAGACGACGAGATGAACAAGCTCCTCGACGAACAGGCGAAGCTTCAGGACATCATTGACGCTCAGGATTTGTGGAGCCTTGACCGCAATATCGAAATTGCAATGGATGCTCTCCGCTGCCCGCCGGGCGATTGGCCGGTAACGAACCTCTCCGGCGGTGAAAAGCGCCGCGTGGCTCTTTGCCGCTTGCTCCTTGAAGAACCGGATTTGTTGCTCCTCGACGAACCGACGAACCACTTGGATGCCGAAACGGTTGCCTGGCTCGAACGCCACCTCCGCGAATACAAGGGCTCCGTGATTCTGGTGACCCATGACCGTTACTTCCTTGACAACGTAACGAATTGGATTCTGGAAATCGACCGTGGTCGCGGCATTCCTTGGGAAGGCAATTACGCCCAGTGGCTTGATCAGAAACTTGAACGCATGAAGAACGAAGAAAAGGGCGAATCTGACCGTCAGAAGCGCCTCGCTCGCGAACAGGAATGGGTGAAGGCTTCTCCGAAGGCTCGCCAGGCCAAGAGCAAGGCTCGTTTGAAGGCTTACGAAGACTTGCTCGCCGAAGATTCTCGCGAACAGATCAAGGTTGCCCAGATTCACATCGCAAACGGCAAGCGCCTTGGCGATATCGTGATTCAGGCCGAACACTTGCAGAAGGCCTTTGGCGACAAGGTGCTCTTCGATGATTTGAATTTCAGCTTGCCGCGTTCGGGTATCGTGGGTATTATCGGTCCGAACGGTGCGGGTAAGACGACTTTGTTCAAGATGATCATGGGCCAGGAAAAGCCCGATGCAGGTACGCTCAAGATTGGCGAAACCGTTGAAATCATCAGTATGGAACAGGGCCGCGAAAGCCTCGACGATTCCAAGACCGTGTGGGAAGAAATCACCGGCGGTAACGACGAAATCATGGTGGGTGACCGCAAGATGAATGGTCGTGCCTACTGCGGACTCTTCAACTTCACCGGTGCTGCCCAGCAGAAAAAACTGACGGCTCTTTCGGGCGGTGAACGCAACCGCGTGCTCATGGCGAAGAATCTGCAGAAGCCGGGCAACGTGCTCTTCCTCGACGAACCGACCAACGACCTTGACATTGAAACACTGCAGGCTTTGGAACAGGCTATTCTTAAGTTCGCTGGTTGCGCCGTGATTATCTCGCATGACCGCTGGTTCCTCGACCGTATCGCAACCCACATCCTCGCTTACGAAGGCGATTCCAAGGTGGTGTGGTTCGAAGGCAACTGGAGCGAATACGAAGCCGATCGCCGCAAACGTCTTGGCGAAGATGCGGACAATCCGAAGCCGATTAAGTACAAGACTCTCACGCGTCAGTAATTGCGTATGAGCAAAATGTTGCTTGCATTTGCGCTGATGGCTGCAGCTTTGATGCTGCAGTCATGCACTTGTGCAAGTGATGATTCTTGCGCCGAAGAATGGTGGGGCGACGAAGCCCGTGAAATGGATAATTGTGTAGACCAGAAAAAGTACAACGCTTGTCTTAAAGAAGACCAGTGGATTGGCTTGTCGCAAGAATTTGTCAAAAGCCAATGCAACGCCAGAGCGTCGTACCACGGCGATTGCGACTAATTTTTAATCGTTAAGAGAATCGTTCATACAACGCATCTCTCTCGACCGGTTCCAAGCCTTCGTTTGTAATCAAGGACTTCATGCGTTCGGGGCTCATGCCCACGGGAACCGTGGCGCCGGCGGCGTGCGTAATCTTTTCTTCGATAATCGTACCATCCAAATCCGACGCGCCGGCGTGGAGCGCCTTCATCGCGGTCTCGATACCCATCTGAATCCAGTACGCCTTAATGTGCGGGAAGTTGTCGAGGAAAAGTCTTGCGACAGCGACCGTACGCAGGATGTCTTCTTCGCTGGTGATATTCGGAACAATCTTGTGCAACGCATTGTGTTCCGGATGGTACACGAGCGGAATGAAGGCGAAAAAGCCAGGTGCTTCGTCCTGCAAGTCGCGCAGCATTTTCATGTGGGCGATGCGGTCTTCAATCTTTTCGATGTGCCCAAACAGCATGGTCGCATTCGTCGGGATTCCAATCTTGTGGGCCGCGCGGTGAACGTCAAGCCATTCTTCGCCGGTTTCCTTGCCCGGGCAAATCTGGTCGCGAACATCCTGCACCAGGATTTCTGCACCGCCACCGGGCAGAGCATCAAGGCCAGCTTCTTTCAGCGTGCTCATGATTTGCAGCGGAGTCTGTCCCGAAATCTTGGCGAAGTGGCAAATTTCCACAGCGGTAAATGCTTTCAGATTCACCTTCGGGAATTCCACGCGCAGCTTGCGCAGCATCTCGATGTAGTAATCGAACGGGTGGTCCGGATGCAGGCCGCCAACAATGTGCAATTCGCGGGCTCCGCCAGCAATCGCTTCGGCAGCCTTGTTGCGAATGGTGTTGTAGTCCCAGTCGTAAGCGGTGGGGCTATCCTTTTTAATCTTAGAAAACGCGCAGAACTTGCAGTGCAACACGCACACGTTGGTGTAGTTGATCTGGCGGTTGTTCACCCAATACACGGACTTGCCGTGCCTGCGTTCCTTTTCGGCATTCGCGCGGGCACAGAGTTCGTCGAGCGGGGCGTTTAAAAATAAGTCTAGAGCTTCGGCTTCGGTCAGGCGCGCCATGTTACATCTCGGGGATGTCTACGTTATAGCTTGCCTTGTGACCGGCTTCGTCAACGAGCTTGATGGTGATAGATCCTTCTTCAGGAATCTGTGCGCCTTCGATGACGATTTCGCGAGGTTCAGAATCGTATTCAGCGGCGACCCATTTCTTGCCGACCAACACCGTAATGGCGTTGCCGTCAGGAATGCCGTCGTACTTGAACAGCACCGGAATCTTGAGGGCCGGCTGGCGGACACCGCTGATCATCATGTCAGACCAGTAGGGGAATCCGAGCGTCGGGGCTTCGGTGTTTTCGATGTTGGCGATGTCGCGAATTTCGTTCATGGTTGCGCAACGGTTCTTGCCCTTGGTCTGCTTGCTAAAGTAGAACCAGTTGCGGGTCGTTTCGCCGAGCCAGTAAAGCGGCTGATTGTTTTCCGGATTGTCAATGCAAACGGTCCAGTTGCCGAGCTGCATGCCCTTCGGGTGGAATTCAAAGTAATCCAGACTGTCGGTATGCGTGCGGGTCACGGCCAAAATCTTCTTGGTCGTGTCGCGGCCTGTCGGAATGCCGGTAAGTTTTTGCGTAATGCCCACGTTTCCGACCTTGGTAGACCAATTGACGCTTCTCTGGTACTGGTTGAAGGCGTAAAGTTCAATGCTTGCATCGGCAGCGACGCCGTCACCCGTAGAACGAGAGTCAGCGGTGTAGTGGATGCTTGTCATTTCGGGATAGATTTCAAGCAGGCGGCCAATCGTAATCGGTGCGGGCTTGAATGCCTTACACATGTCTTCTTCGATAATCTGGTCGCCGGCCATGGCGGTGAACTTCATACCGTTCTTGCAACGGAACAAGTCGAGCATCGGACGGCTAAGGAACGTGAACAGCGGGGAAGCCTGGTCCTTGTACAGCTGCATGGGCTTGTCGCTCTTGCAACGCGGGTGGAACGTGAACTTCTTGCTGACCTTGTTGCCGCTATAGTCTTCTGCTTCGATCGTGTAAGTTGAAAGCGGAGCGAGTTTGGCGTTAATAAGGTGCCAGTCGCCAGCGGTGTCGGCCTCTTCGGCCCACAGGAGTTGGTCGCGAATCAGAGCCATCTTGCTGTAACGCAAGGTGTCGAGCACTTCTTCAAAAATCTTTTCGTCGTAGCGCCACACGGTAAGACGGCGTACGGACATTGGATTATCCTTGGGCTCGCGGCTGTAGTCTGCAATCTTTACGGCCATGCTCAAGTTGAATTCGTTTTTCACCGGCGTTTCGACGCAACCCTTGTTCAAAGCTTCGGGGTTGGTAATAGCCATGTGGTTGCCCTGCCAAACGGCGACGCCAAAAATTTGCGGAGCAAGCGTGTCTGAAATAACAACGCCGGCCTGCACAGGGTTAATAATGCGGTCGTTGTCCAAGCGGACTTCCAAGTGCAAGTGCGGGTTTCCGATGCCGGTGCTGCCCGAGAAGGTCAGCGTATCGCCCTTCTTGTAGCTTGCATTCGTCTTGATGGTAACGTCGTTCTTCTTGGAGGCATACTGTTTCTTGATAATCTGGTCGTCGAGCTTGCCGAAGCTGCTCTGGTGTGCGAACGCCCAGGTCTTGCCGCTGTTGCCCTTGAAGAGCATCAGCTTTCCGTAGTGGAACGGAGAAACTCGCAGTTCTACAACCTTGCCGTCTTCAGGCGCGTAAATGGGCCAGCCTTCTTCCATCTGCGTGGAATAGTCGAAACCTGCATGGTAACGTGTGCCGCGGTTCTCGCCAAAGCTCGAGGTCAAGTAAGCGTCGCGGTTGAACGGGCGGTAAGTCGGTTCTGCAGCTTTGAGAACTCTCTTTTCCGCCATGCCGTCGGCGTTGTTGACTTTGTTCGCATCGGCGCTTGCGCCGAAGTTGTCGTTAGATACTGTTTCGCCGGATTTGGCCTTGATGCAGTCTTCGTAAGCGAAGGCATCCATGGTCTTTTCGTTGCATTCGGCGGCGAACGTGGAAGGCATCATGGCGAAACTTGCCATAGTACCCAAGAACATTCCCTTGCGGGTGATTTTAGCGAGTTTGTTCAAGATTGTAGTATCCATACCACAAAAATACAAAATTATTACAAACTAGCGGGAGAGGTCGATTGAATTGCAGGATTTATGTGATATCCAGGGAGCAAAAAAAGAACCGTTTGCTTGTGCAAACGGTTCTTGTCTAGTGGAGCTAAGGAGAGTCGAACTCCTGACCTCCTGCATGCCATGCAGGCGCTCTACCAACTGAGCTATAACCCCGAAGGACGAGCCAAATATAGAAGAACTAATCTGACTTGTCAAGGGTGGGTCATGAAAAAAATGAAAATTTTTTCACGACCCGATATTTTTAGGCCTTTTCGATGGTCACGGATTCGATGATCACGTCTTCGTACGGGGCGTCGCGGCGGTCGGTCTTGACACCGGCGATATCGTCGAGAACTTCGAAACCTTCGTAGAGCTGGCCGAATACGGAGTAGCCGTCAGCCGGGCCGGGGCCTACCTGTTCGTGGTCCAAGAAGTGGACGTCGTCGCCGTGAACGATGAAGAACTGGCTGCCGATGGAGTTCGGGAACTGGGTTTTGGCCCAGCTCAAAGCGCCACGCATGTGGGTGAGGCGCGGGTCGTATTTGTCGCCAATCGTGGTGCCGGGGCCCTTGGCAGAGTGTCCGCCGGTACCGTTACGGTTGGTAAAGTCGCCACCCTGAATCATGAAGTTCTTGATGATGCGGTGGAACGGAGCGCCGTCGTACTTGCCCTGCTTGGCGAGTTCAACAAAGTTCGTGGCGCATTCGCCGACGATATCTTCGAAAATACGCAGCTTCATGGTGCCGTGGTTGGTCTTCATGATAGCGATAGTTTCGCCTGCTTCCGGTTTACCCAGCTGATTGAACATAAAATCTCCTATTAATGTCCCGACAGGGCGCTGCCGGGGTTTAATGTTTCTTTTCTTATATATACAAAAAAAGTGGGGTCAATTTCAGTATTTAAAGGTGAAAAACCATAAAAAATGCTACATTCAAGTGTGATAATTAAGGCAAGGCTGAAAACCTGTTACCTGAACCTGATACCTATATGAAAGACAACTGCAAAAAAATCAGAGAGCTCCTATCTGCGCAGGCGATGGAATTCGCTCTCGATGAAATGGCTGCTAAACTGGCAAAAATGCACCCGAATGCCGACGACATGGTGGTGCTCGGCATGGCAAGCCGCGGAATCCCTCTCGCCAAAAAGATTTGCGAGCGCTTAAGTCAAAAGTTTAACAAGACCGTCCCGATGGGAAGCCTCGACGCGACCTTCTACCGAGACGACTTCCATTACCGCACCCACATGGGTTCTAGCGAAATGCGCATCACCGAAATGCCGGCCTCTGTCGAAGGCAAGACGGTCATTCTGGTGGACGACGTGCTCTACACGGGCCGCTCGGTTCGTGCCGCGATGCAGGCGATTCTCGATCTGGGCCGCCCGGCAGCCATCCGCCTTTGCGTGCTGGTAGACCGCGGTCATCGCGAACTTCCGATCGCGCCTGATTGCGTAGGACTTACGGTCGAGACCGCACAAGACCAGGAAGTCCGCGTGCAGATCGAACCGATTGACAAAGAAAATTCCGTTTATCTCGTAGAGGTGGAGGCCTAAGATGGGCGCATTACAGATCAAGCATTTGTTCGGACTTCAGGGGGTTTCCAAGTCCGATATTCGTACTATTTTGGATAACGCCAAGCAGTTCCGCGAAATTCTGGAACGTCCGGTCAAGAAGGTTCCCTCGCTCCGAGGCCTTACGGTGGTGAACCTGTTCTTCGAAAACAGCACCCGTACCCGCACGAGCTTTGAACTTGCAGAAAAGCGCCTCTCTGCCGACACGGTGAACTTCGCAAGTTCCAATTCCAGCGTCAAGAAGGGCGAAACCTTGGTCGATACGCTGCGCAATATCGAATCGATGAAGATAGATATCGTGGTGGTCCGCCACAAGGGGACGGGCGTCCCCAAGTTTCTCGCTGAACACAGCAACGCCATTATCGTGAACGCAGGCGATGGCGCCCATGAACACCCGACGCAGTCCCTCCTGGACATGCTTACGGTCGAAGAAAAGCTTGGTACGCTCGAAGGCAAGAAGGTGGCAATCGTAGGCGATATCCGCCACAGCCGCGTGGCCCGCAGTAACATCTGGGGCATGACCACGATGGGCGCACACGTAACGCTCTGCGGCCCGAGCACTCTGGTGCCGCGCAATACCGAACTTCTGCAGTATAAGGAACTCGCTGGCAGCGTCTCTTGGGAAACCGACGTCTATAAGGCAGTCGAAGACGCCGATGCCGTGATTGCTCTCCGCTTGCAAAAGGAACGCATGGATGATGCACTCCTCCCGAGCATGCGTGAATACCGCAACTTCTTCGGCATTACCGAGAAGGTTCTTTCTGAAGCCAAGGACAAGGTCATCTTGATGCACCCGGGTCCGATTAACCGCGGTGTGGAACTGGATAGCGATATCGCCGATGGCGAACATTCCGTGATTTTGGATCAGGTGACTAACGGTGTCGCCGTGCGTATGGCGGTACTTTACCTTTTGGCTGGAGGACGTGCAAATGAAAATGCGTAATGAAATGAATATCAAGAATGTCATTTTCAAGAATGCGAAAGTTTGGAATGGCAACTGCTTTGACGATTGCGATGAATTCTGTGTAATCCAGGGAAAGGATTTAGCATCTGAAGAATTTGATTGTAACGGCGCTCTGGTGATGCCCGCCTTGTTTGGCTTGGGTGTTGATTTTATGGAACCGCTTCGCGATGACGTCTATACGTTTGCAGATGGCCTCGACGCCATGCACCGCGGTGGCTTTTTCGGCGCACTTTACGAAAGTGCTGCCAATCCGATTGACGATGCGGACAAGCTTTCGGCAATGAAGTTCCGCGTGAACTCTCCCGATTTGGAATACAACTTTGCCAACCGTTTCGACATCAAGTTCCTTGGTGCTTACAGCAAGGGCTTCGGTTCCGATAGCCTCGCTGAAATGATGGAACTTGCCGAAGACGAATCCGTTGCCGGCTTTGGTGACGGCGGTGAAGCGATTCCTACGACGCGTTTTATTCGTCTTGCCATGGAATACGGCAAGATGACGGGCAAACGCTTCTTTTTCCAGCCGCTGGACAAATCGCTGCGTAAGCACGGCTGCGTTCACGAAGGTGCTTACTCCGACATGCTCGGTATGAAGGGCATTCCGCGTATTGCAGAAACCATCGCTGCCCATACGGTGCTCGAAATGGCCCGTTTCTTGCAGGTGCCGGTACACTTTAAGCAGGTGACTTGCGGCGAAACGCTTGACCTTGTTCGCGAAGCCCGCAAGAAGGGAATCGATGTCACTTGCGATGTCGGCTTGTACCATTTGCTTCTGGATGATTCTTGCCTGGAAACTCTGGATTCCGCTTACCACATTCTGCCCCCGATTCGTTCGGCTGCAGACCGTGAAGCCTTGTGGAAGGGCATCGAAGACGGTACGGTCAATGCAATCAGCATGAACCACACGCCGGTGCTTGGACAAGATACCGAAGTGAACTTTGAAGATTCTGTGCCGGGTGCATTGTCTCTTGAAATTGCTCTCCCCGCTATCTGGAAGGAACTGAGCTCTAGAGTGGGCGATGCCCGAGCCATTGAACTGTTGTCGGAAGCTCCGGCAAGACTCGTTGGTGCAAAGCCTGCTTTTGATTGCTTCTCCAAGAAGATGTCTGACATGGTTGTTCTTGATCCGAACAAGACGCATGTAGTTTCCAAGAAGGATTTTGCCGGACACGTGAGCAATTCGCCGTTGCTCGGCAAGACGCTTCCGTCTTCGATTCTTGGAACATTCATTAGCGGAGCATTGACCAAGTTCTAGGATTCTTAGATGCAGGATCAAGGCATTTTACAACGGCTATCTGAATGGCTGCCTGATTGGCCGCCCAAGTTCCCGCCCGACCCGCTTTATTTGGTGTGGGGCGCGATAGTCGTTTTCTTGGTCTTTGCATTGATTGCGCTGTTTCAAGCTCGCCGCATCAACAACCGCCGTGAAAAAGAAGTCATGTTCGGTACGCAGGCGTTTGATGACAAAGTAGCGGAATGCGGTTTTTCCGAAGAAGAAAAAAAAGTCCTGGACGATGTGATTAGAAAGTCGACCTTTGAAAACAAGGACGCCATTCTTAATTCGTCCGGTCTTTTTGAAGAGGCCGTATCCGCATACTACGATGTTGAAAACGTATTCAAGCTTCCTGACGAAGATCTTGCTGTTGTGGAAGCGCTTCGCCACAAGATGAATTTTACAGCGTCGAATCCTTTGTCTGAAATTTATTCGACCAGGCAGTTCAACGTGGGCGACCGCGTAGACTTGGTTCCTGAAAATGGAACCTTGATCAAGCGATCCGATATCGTGTGGCGTACCGAAAAAGAATGGGCGATTTCTTACGATGGTAGCGATGGCCCTGCAAGTTCGTTTGTGAACCGCTCTATTCGAATTCGTTGGACGCGTCCTGATGACGCCATCTATTCTACCAGCATTACTGTTCTGCGCGTTGATGAAACCAACAATCTTGTTTTGCATCATTCTTTCTCTTTGGATAAACGCCAGTTGCGTCGCTGGGTTCGTGAACAGGTCGCTTTCCCCGTGACAGCCGTTTTTGAAAATGGCGAAACCCTGTACGGGACTTTGCTCGATCTTTCTGCCGGCGGTATTATGATTGGACTGCCCAAAGAGTGCTATCCGGGACAGCATTTGCGCATCCAGTTTGAGCTTCCTAGTTTTGGCGATGAAGACGTGGAAATTGAGATTTTGCGCAATTTAGGCCAAAAAAACAAGGATTTCCCCAACTACTATTGCCTAACGGCCTCTTTCCGTGGGACCTTCGGTTGGACCCAGGAAAGGGTGCTTCAGTACTTGTTTGAACTAAGTAAGTCAAAAAAACAGGCAAAAAAGTAGGCTAAACAAGCCTAAGTAGTTCATTTTCAATGACTTAGATTGATTTTTCGCTTGACATTCTGCTTTTATAAAGGTAGAATTAGTAAGGAAATGTTTTACAATCGGAGTTAACTTTGGCTTTAGGATTGATTTCTAAAATCCGTGGCTTGCGCGAGACAGTTGGCATTGATGTTGGTCATTACAGCATCAAGTATGTCAGGGTCTTGCACGGCGCGAGCGGGAACAAGATTGTTTTAGACGCCGACTTGGAACGTGTGCCCGATGGATGCATCGTCAATGGTGAAATCCAGGTGCGCGAAGGGGACGCCCCTACCGATAAGGACGGCAAACGTGAAAAGGATGGTGCCGAACTGCTCGCCGAGGCTATGGCGAAGCTCATGATTCGTCATCCCATCGATGATTCCTGTGATGTCGTGGCCTCCGTCAACTGCGGAGCCGGTGCCGGTGGTGTGTTGGTGGACCGCGTTTCGGTCAAGGTGCCGAAAAACGGAAATGAAGCGGCCATTATTCTTCAGACCGCCCAGTCCCGTCCGCCCTTCGATGACCAGGACAACGTGATTGACTACGAAATTTATTCCCGCGAAAACGAAGACGTCAAGGTGAACGTGGTGGCCGCAAAGAGTGCATTGCTGGACTCTTGGGCTCAGTTCTTCAATCGTCGCGGACTCAAACTGTCGGCGCTGGATGTCGATATTTTTGGCTTGCTGAACGCTTATACGGCAACGGTCGAAGACGTTGAAAGAGAAAAGACTGTCGCTATTTTCAATATTGGTGAAAAGAAGATGAGCGTTGCCTTTGTGCAGGACGGCCAGTTCCACTCCATGCGTGCCATGGCCGGTGGTTCCTTGGATATGGTCGTCAGCAAAACCTGCATGAATTTGGGCATTGATTCTGAAAAATGTCACGAAATTTTAAGCAAGGGTGATCTGTCCGTGGTGGACGGATTCTCCGAAGCTGAAGTCGAAGCCGCGCTCCGACTGGCATACGAGGACCTGATGGCGCAGATCGATATCGGTATCCGCTATTTCTCGTCTTCGGAAGATTCCAAGCCGCTTGACAAAATCTTGTTGGGCGGAGGTGGAGCCGCTGCCCCTGGTCTGAGGGAATTTATTGCAGAACACTCCGGTATCGAAACTGATACGGTGAACCCGTTCAGGCTCGTGCCTTGTGATTCCAAGGTGTTTGGCGAAGGCGGTCTCTCGATTGCTCTCTCCAATATTTACGCCCCTGCGTTGGGCTTGGCAATGAGGAAGTTCTAATGGCGTCTACGAAAAAAGAACCCACAAGAAATGCCTTGGCCATTTCCATTAACTTGCTTCCGCCGGAATTCCGCAAGAAGCAAAAAGACTTTTCTTGGATAACGGACCGTCGCATCATTTGGCCGACCGTTGCTCTGCTTGTTGCAATCGTTGCTGTGGTCATGTTGCAAGGTTATGTCACAGAAACCATTAACGGTCTGAGCCAAGAACTGACCCGTGTTCAGGAAGAAGTGGAACGTGAACGTCCGCTGCTTTCCAAGATTAGCGACCTGGAACAGAAGCAGGGCATTGTCAATACAAAGATCAATGCTCTCAAGTCCATTCAGGTGAGCAAGAAACGCTGGGTTATTTTGTTCGAAAACATCTCGTCGGTGCTTCCGCCTAACATGTGGATTACCAGCATCAACCAGATGGGTGAATTTGACCTTGAAATGCGTGGTGTGACCTACGACTTCTCGGAAGTAGCCGAATACATGGTGAAACTCGAAAAGCAGGTGAGCATCCAATCGGTTTCGCTGGTGACCATCTCTACTGCGAAAGTGGATGGAAAAGAAGCCTATAATTTCACCATCAAGGTAGTTCTCAAGCGAGATCTTGGGGAGGGTGATAATGGGTAAGATAGATCTAAAAGATAAACGAAACGTATACGCCATAATCGTGTGCCTTCTGATTATGGCTGCGGCCCATTTAGTGTATAACTATGTGTGGGATCCGTTTACGTATCAGCGTGAATCTCTGGAACGCGATTTGCAGTCGGCTCAGGCTGAACTGGACAAAATCAACGCCAAGAAACACCGCGTGGCAGAACTCGAAATGCAGCTCGCTCAGGCTGAAAAGGATTTCGAAAAGCTGAAGGAAATGTTCCCCGAAGAAGAAAAGGTTCCGCTGCGCTTGCAGGACCTTTATGCGGTGATTCGTAGCTCCATGGTGCAAATCCAGAAGTTCAATCCTGAAGGCCGCGCCGAAAAGGAACACTACATCGAAAACCGCTATTCCATTGCGGTCAATTCGGGTTACCATATGCTGGGTTACCTGTTTGCAGAAATTGCAAACTTCAATTACCCGACAGCCATTACGAACCTTCGTCTGAACCGTTATTCGGGTATCAAGGCTGAAGTCGAAAAGTCTGAAACTCACGGCTGGACTCCGATTACCATGTCGGTGACGTTCAACCTGACGACGTACACATCGAAGAAGGTGGGCAAATGATGAAAATGAAGATTCTTCTTTTGTTGCTCGCCTTTACGGCTTTTGCTAGCGCCGCCCAGATCAAGGATGTCCGCTTCGCTTGCGATGCGAAGGGATGCCAGGTGGTGTTTGCTTTTGCTTCCGACAAGAACTTGCCGACTTTCTTCCAGAAGTACGATGCTGCTTCCAAGAAGCTCACGGTGGGTTTCTCTGAAACGACGTTCGCTCTTGGCGAAGGCGATTACGATGTGGATGCCAATTCCAAGTTCGTAAAATCTATGAAGGTCTTTAAGGAAGCCTACAAGGGCATGCCCTTCTTGAAGATTGAAATGGATGTTGGCGCTGCCGTTACGTCTGACAAGAATGAAATTGCACTCGACAAGTCCAACTTCTTGATCAAGCTCAAGAGCAAGGGCGGTAAGTCCTGGACGCTTTCGAAGCTCTTTGCTGAACGCAAGAAGGCTGCCGAAAAGCAGGCTGCTCTTGATAAGAAGGCTGCCGCCAAGGCCGCCCTCGAAGAAAAGAAGCGCTTAGCCGAAGAAAAGAAGGCCGCTGAAAAGGCTGCCCTTGAAGAGAAGAAGGCTGCCGAGAAGCGTGCTCTTGAAGAAAAGAAAGCCGCTGAAAAGCAGGCCGCTCTCGATAAGAAGGCTGCCGCCAAGGCCGCTGCCGAAGAGAAGAAACGTTTAGCTGAAGAAAAGAAGGCCGCTGCGAAGGCTGCCGCTGAAGAAAAGAAGCGCTTGGCCGAAGAAAAGAAAGCTGCCGAAAAAGCCGCTGCCGAAGAAAAGAAACGCCTGGCTGCCGAAAAGAAAGAAGCTGAACGCCGTGCTCTTGAAGAGAAGAAGGCCGCTGAGAAGGCCGCTCTCGAAGAAAAGAAGCGCTTGGCCGAAGAAAAGAAGGCTGCTGAAAAGGCTGCTCGTGAAGCGGAAAAGCTTTTTGCCGAACAGCAGAAGCAGATTGACAAGGCCGTTCTCGAAGGCGGTGCCATTTCCGCTCTGCTTCCGGGACTCAAGGAAATGACGGTGCTTATCGGTTCTGGCTTGGAACAGTTCCGTATTGTGGCTGACGAAGCGATTGACATCCAGAATGTCTCTAGCGCCGACAAGAACAATACCATTACGATTGGTCTTGCCGGTCCCCAGAAGTCTCCCATTTTCAGAATCGGTGCCGGTTCTTTGGTGAAGTCTGTGACTTGGGGCGCTAACGGTCTCAAGGTCCAGTTGAAGGGCTCTGCACAGCCGGCTGTCTTGGTGCAGGACGGTGTGTTTGTGTTGCAGATTACCGAAAAGGGCATCAACAAGGATGGCTTTATGTTCTGGTCCGCTCAGCCCAAGGGCATCTATGTGCGTGACTGGCTGAAGCCTGCTGACGATAGGCCCAACTTCGATTCTTTCGTGAAGAATTTGGACAAGGGCAGCAAGAAGATTATTTCTGGCTCTCAGACATTCCATCTGCGTCCTGTTGTCCGCGAACTTATCGTGGTGGCTGACGAAACGGAATTCTATGCCGCTCCGAATGAAAATTCCCAGGTGATGCAGCGCCTTGTGTTTGGCGATCGCTTGGTAAGTCTCGACATGAAGGGTCAGTATCGTAAGGTCCAGTCCGGCAACAGGGTCGGTTATGTGGACCGCCGCGCCGTGGGCTTCTTTGATGAACTTTCTTCTGTTCAGGAAGAACGCTTGAAACAAATTGACAAGGAACGTGGTACCAACCTTACTGGAGGTGCCGTGCCGGTGGGCAGCCAGCTCGATGGCCTCTATGAAGACCGCGTGACTTATAGTTCCTTTGGCCGTCGCGACCCGTTTGTCGAAGTGGATGGCCTTGTGGAAGAAGGTATCAATATTGACCAGGTTGAACTGGTGGGTATCATTTGGGAATCGGATGTGCCGGTAGCAATTCTTGTTGAATCCAAGAACCCGTCTATCTCGTACACCGTCAAAGAAGGCGACAAGATTCTCAACGGTAAAGTTTTAAAAATCACACAAACTGACGTACTCTTCCTGATCCAGGAATTCGGGGTGAGCCGTCGCTACTCCATGGGTCTTCCCGATAAACTTGGGGGTCAAAAGTGAAAAAGATGACAAAAATCCTTACTATTCTTCTCTTGGTGGTGGGTCTCACTACTGCATGGAGTGCTCCTGCTGAAGGTTCGGTGCAAACCCCGAATAAGAAGTTGTACGATTTCAGTTTCGTTGACATGAACTTCGAAGCGGTGTTCAGCTCTGTTTCCGTGATTGCCGGTGTGGACATTATCCTTGCTCCCGAAGTCAAGGGTAAGACAAGCCTCAAGGTGACCAAGAAGACTTGGCAAGAAACTCTCGACATCGTTTGTAGCATGAACGACTTGACTTGGATCATCGAAGACAAGTACATCTTGATTCAGCGCTCTGCCACTTATCAGGCAAAGCAGAAGAAGATTGCCGATGAAGAAGCCCAGGCCGAACAGAATGCTCCGTTGGTCCGTAAGAACTTCCAGGTTCACCACGCCAAGGCTGAAGAACTGGTGAAAGTGCTCGAAAGCATGAAGTCCAACCGCGGCCGTATTACGACGGTGGAACGCACGAACTCCATTATCGTGTACGATACCGACGGCAAGATCGAGCAGATGGAAAAGGCTTTGACCGAACTTGACGTGGAAACGCTCCAGATCATGATTACCGCAAAGCTCGTGGTCGTGAACAGCGAACGCGCTCGCGAACTCGGTGTGGACTGGACCGCAAGAATGGGTACCACTGCTTTGACTCCGGGAACGGTTACGACTCCGCAGGGAAGCGGTGCTGGCGACACCCGTACCAGTGCAGCCATTCATTCCTTGCCGAACGGAGGTTCTTCTCCGGCTGTGGGTTCTGCAACGACTGCTATTACCGCAAGCCTGTTGGACAACAACTTGCAGATTGCAATTTCCAACATCATGGGTGACGCTTCTACCGAAGTGCTCGCTAGCCCGCAGGTTTCTACACTTGACAATACCGAAGCCCAGGTGTTTATGGGTGACAAGGTCTCTATCCGTGTGATTGACGATAGCGGCGAATCTTCGACTCAGCTCGTGGAAACCGGTATCAAGCTCACGGTGACCCCGCACGTTTCTGGCGACAACCGCATCTTGCTCGACCTGCATCCTGAAAACAACTCCTATGGTTACGATGAAAAGGGCCAGGTGGTGATCAGTACTCAGGAAGCCAAGACCAAGGTCGTGGTGGCTGACGGTGAAACGGTCGTAATCGGTGGCCTTACCCGTAACGAAAATACCGAAAGTGAATCCGGTATTCCGTTCTTGAAGGATATTCCGCTGCTCGGTAACCTCTTCAAGTACTCCCGTAAGGCTGTTACCAAGCGTGACCTGATTATCTTCGTGACTCCGCGTATCATTCGCAACTACGTGGGTTCTGTGGAACTTAATGAAGTCTCCGATGCCTTGGAAGGCGCTCCGCAGGCCAAGAAGGTGGATCGCACTCCGTCTGCTGAAGCCGCTGACGGTGAAACCCCGATTGTGGAACCCAAGCCGAAGCAGGAACCTGCCCAGGAAAAGGCTTCCTCTTCTGAAAATTCCGCAGCTCCGGCTCCTGCCGCTCCTGCTCCTAGCGACGACGAAGAAGAAGGCTGGAACTAATCTAATTTACTGCGTTTAAAAAAGAGCATCGGCTATGCCGATGCTCTTTTCATATAATAGACAATATTTTTGTTTTAATGATGAATTCGTGCTTGATGCTTACTATCTCACCACGAGGGCGGCGAGGGCGAGTTCTTGGCTAGTCACGGTCCAACTAGAACTCTTGAATTCGTAGTTGAGGTCGGCGAGGCGGCGAATGACGCGGCAGAGGAGCGGTTTGCCCCAACGGCGGCAACATTCGGCGGCGTTGCCCTGTTTGCAGAACATAAAGTAGTTCTTGCCGAGTGCCTGGGCGGCGTCTTCGGCGCTAATCTTCTTGGCGGTAAGCGACATGAAGTTGAGCAGATCCACGGCGTAGCCATAAAGCGCGTTCACGATGCGGATCGCGTCGTTGTCCTTGTTGCCGTAAAGAATCTCGTGCAACTTGCGGGTGTAACCTACGGCGTCACGCATTCCAAAGTAGTTCAGAATCTCGTAAGGCGGGATTTCGCGGCGGGGCGTAATCATGGTCTTCACGAGATCGAAGGTGATTTTGGTGCAGTCCGGATCGTAAATTAAGGCTTTTTCCAGTTCTTCGCAAACGAGCTTGGTGTTCGTGCCCAAAGCGTCTGCCAGGTACTGGCTGGCGGCGGGCTCGATCGGTTTTCCGAAGTGGGCGGGTATGTTCGATGCAATCCAATCCTGCATCTTGTACTGCTTGGGTTCTTCGTACTTTTCGATTTTACCGACCTTCTGCAGAATCTTGTAGAGTTCCGAATTCGCGCGGAGTTCGTCGAAATCAAGCAAGAGCTTGCAGTCGGGGGCATCCTTGAGCCAGCGGGCGAGAGCCTTGGATTCATCGGCCTTCATGGCGTCTGCATTGCGGACGACCACCGCCTGTTCCGGAGCGAACATGGAGACTGCACCGCAGCTTTCCATGATGAGGCCGGCGACCGACGGAATGTTGGTGTCAGAGGCATACACGACCTGCTTAGAAAGCGGGTCGTCTTTGCGGTCTCCGAGGGAGTCTGTCAGGAACTTGTCGACCTGTTTGTCCTTGGAGAACTGGTCTTTGCCGATGAGGGCTAGAATCATAGCTTACTTGAAGTCGACGATTTCGAAGCGGTTCTTGCCCTTGGGTGTCACGACTTCGACGATTTCGCCTTTCTTTTTACCCATGAAAGCGGAACCCATGGGGCTCTTGAAGCTGATTTTGCCGTTCATCGGATCGACGCCTTCGGGGCTCACCAGCTGATAAACCACTTCCCTCTTGGTGGCGAGGTTTTTAGCGGTGACGGTGGCGCCAAAGCGGACGGTGTCGGAGTTTGCGTCAAATTCAACGATAATTGCATTAGAAATCTGGTCTTCCAGCTTGGGGATTTCCAGATCGATATGAGCCAGCATTTCCTTGGCGGCGTGGTATTCGGCGTTTTCGCTCAGGTCGCCTTGCTTGCGGGCTTCTTCCATTTCATCAACAACGCGGGGACGTTCGACCTTCTTGAGGAAGGTGTAACGTTCAACCAATTTGTCGTAAGTTTCTTTAGTACAGGGTGTTTTAGCCATGCCTTTAAATTAGAATTTTTTTGTTGAGCGGAATCGCGTAGTGTTCAACATAGTCGCTTTTTTGCTATAATTTAGGGGGTAAAAAACAATAGGAGATACTATGTACACTGTATTGGAAAAAGGCGGCGTTTGTTCCCCGAAGGGATTCACCGCATCTGGTATTTGTGCAGGCATTAAGGCCAGCGGAAACGCTGACATGGCTCTTTTGAAGAGCGAAAAGGCTGCACGTTGCTTTGCCGTGTTTACAACGAACAAGGTGAAGGCTGCTCCGGTGCTTTACGACAAAGCCGCTCTTGAACACGCCCACTTTGCTTCTGCTGTCGTGGTGAACAGCGGTAACGCAAACGCCTGTACCGGCGAACAGGGCCTGCGCGATGCAGAACGCATGGCTGTCCTTACCGAAGAAGCCTTGAAGCTTACCCCGAAGAGCGTACTCGTTTGCAGCACCGGTGTGATCGGCCACCTGATGCCGATGGACAAGATTGAAGCCGGTATCCCGAAGCTTGTCGAAAAGCTCCACGCCGATGCTTCCGAAGAATTTGGCCGCGCCATTCTGACGACTGACCTTGCGCTCAAGAGCCATGCCGTTGAAATCCAGACCGAAAAGGGTGTGGTGACGATTGGTGGCGCCTGCAAGGGCTCGGGCATGATTCACCCGAACATGGCCACGATGCTTGCTTTTATTACGACTGACCTTGCTTTGCCGATTGATTTCTTTGCTGAATTCCGCGCCGACATCGCTGATTCCTTCAATGCGATTACGGTCGATGGCGACACCAGCACGAACGACACTTGCATTCTCTTGGCTAACGGCATGAGCGGCCTCAAGTACGAAGACTTGACGCTCACCGAACAGGGTGAATTCCGTGCAGCACTCATGCTCGTGATGAAGGAACTTGCCAAGGATATCGTTCGCGACGGCGAAGGTGCTACCAAGCTGATTGAACTTTGCATCGAAAAGGCCGAAAGCCACGAAGAGGCTTTGCGCATGGCCCGTTTCATTGGTACGTCTAACTTGGCCAAGTGCGCTATGTTCGGCGAAGACCCGAACTGGGGCCGTATCCTCAGCAGTGCCGGTTCCAGCGGTTGCAATATGATCGCCGAACAGACGGACCTTTTCTTTGGCGACGTGCAGGTGCTTTCTAATGGCCGCCCGGTGCAACTCGACGAAGAACAGACCAAGGCTCTGCGTGCGGTAGTCCGCCAGCGTGAATACAAAGTAACGCTCGTTCTTAACATCGGTCATGCTAGCGCTAGCGCATTCACTTGCGACTTGAGTTACGACTACGTTAAAATTAATGCAGAATACACAACGTAGTAGGAAGTAGACAGTAGGAAGTAGACAGTGGTTGTCTAACAAAGACTGTTTACATGGTGTTTTCTAGCGTGAACAACATTTAGTAGAAAATCCTGCTTTCGGGCGGGATTTTCTTGTATTTTTAGGAGAAACAAGAGGATAATCATGGATAATTTCAACTTTTACAGCCCTACAGAATTCGTATTTGGCATGAACCGCGAAAATGAATGCGGTGAACTCGTTAAAAAGTATGGCGGCACCAAGGTGCTGATTCATTACGGTGGTGGCTCTGCAGTGCGTTCGGGCTTGATTGACCGCGTGAAGGCATCGCTCGATGCCGCTGGAATTGCCCATGTGGAACTCGGTGGCGTGAAGCCGAATCCGCGCGATACGCTCATTTACAAGGGCATCGAAATGGTGCGCGCCAATGGGGTTGACTTTATTTTGGCCGTTGGTGGCGGCTCTACGATCGATAGCTCCAAGGGCATTGCCGTGGGGAGCCTTTACGATGGCGACTTCTGGGATTTTTACGAGGGCAAGGCCTCGGCGACATCTGCGCTCCCGATTGGCGTGGTGCAGACGATTGCGGCTGCCGGTTCCGAAGGTAGCGGCGACTCCGTGATTACCAAGGAAGACGGCATGCTCAAGCGCGGTGCAAGTAGCGAACATATCCGCCCGAAGTTCGCGGTGCAGAATCCGGCGCTCCTTTGCACGTTGCCTGCTTACCAGACGGCCTGCGGCATTACCGATATCATGGCGCATGTGTTTGAACGCTACTTCACGAATACGCTCGAAGTGGAAATCACCGACCGCCTGTGCGAAGCGGTGCTTTTAACGATGGTGAAGGAGGGGCCGCGCGCCATTGCTGACCCGACCAACTACCAGGTGCGTGCGAACATCATGTGGGCGGGGACGGTAGCCCACAACGGTGTTGTGGGCTGCGGGCGCAGTCAGGATTGGAACAGCCACGCCATCGAACATGAACTTTCGGCGCTTTACGACTGCGCCCATGGCGCGGGCCTAGCAGTCATCATGCCTGCCTGGATGGAATACGTCGTCGACCACAACGTGATGCGTTTTGCGCAGATGGCGACGCGCGTGTTCGGCTGCGAGATGAATTTCGAGAACCCGAAGTCCACCGCCCTCGAAGGCATCAAGGCTTTCCGCCGCTTCTTGCATTCCATCGGCATGCCGATTAACTTCGCTGAACTCGGCGCCAAGGAAGAGGATATCCCGAAGCTTGTCGAAAAGCAGAACCCGGGCGACGGCTGGGGCTTTGTTCCGCTTAAGGCGAAGGACGTCACTGAGATTTATAAAATTGCGGCCCACGCAACGGTGTAACTAGCTATGAGCAGTGAGGTCGTGCTTCGCACTTTGAGGTTTGAGGCGCTTGTAGGCGTGATTATAACCTCAAAGGACGCCGAAGGCGGCCGTGCTCATGCCTCATACCTCACATCCTCAATATGATTGCACTTTTTATCGGCGGTACAGGAACCATCAGCATGGCGATTACGCGCCTTGCGGTGGTTCAGGGTTGGAAACTGTACCTGCTTAATCGCGGAAACCGCCCCGCAGAAGACATTCCTGCGGGAGTCGAAATCATTCAGGCGGATATCAACGACGAAGCTGCTGTTGCTGAAAAAATCAAGGGCATGCAGTTCGATGTCGTCTGCGACTTCATCGTATTTCACCCGAGTGCGCTCGAACGTGATTACCGCCTGTTTAAGGGTAAAACCAAGCAGTTCATGTACATCAGTTCTGCGAGTGCTTACCAGAAACCGCTTTCGGATTATCGCATTACCGAGGGCACGCCTCTCGCGAATCCGTACTGGGAATATTCCCGCAACAAGATTGCGGGGGAGGAATTCCTAATGCGCAAGTACCGCGAGGACGGTTTCCCGATTACGATTGTGCGCCCGAGCCATACCTACGATGAACGCCACATTCCACTGGGCGTTCACGGCAAGAACGGTAGCTGGCAAGTTGCAAAGCGCATGCTCGAAGGCAAACCGGTCATCATTCACGGCGACGGTACGAGCCTTTGGACCATGACTTTCAACACTGATTTTGCCCGCGGCTTTGTGGGCCTGATGGGCAATGTGCACGCTATCGGTGAATCGTTCCAGATTACAAGCGACGAGACTTTGACGTGGAACCAAATTTACAAGGCGGTTGCCGATGCTCTCGGCGTCGAACTTAAGCCCTACTATGTGTCTTCGCAGTTCCTTGCAGATGTAAGCGATTACGACTTGCTGGGGAGTCTAATTGGCGACAAGGCGAACTCCGTGGTGTTCGACAATTCCAAGCTCAAGCGTGCCGTGCCCACGTTCCGCACCGAGGTTTGTTTTGACCAAGGAATTCGCCGCACGATTGACTATGTGCTTGCGCATCCGGAATTCCAGAAAGAAGAACCCGAATTCGACGCCTGGTGTGACAAGGTGATTGCGACGCTGGAAAGCGCGAAGAAATCTTTTTAACCTCGAAACATAAACTACATTTGAACTATGAAAAAACATTTGTTCAAATGCGTTTTTAGTTTTTTTGTTTTAGCTGAGTTAATCATTATTTTTGTGGCTTGCGGAGATAATACAAGTTCTGCAAGTTCTAGAGACGATTGCCCTGAAAATTATATTTGCGATACAACCTACACCGATGTGAGGGTCTATAGCTTTGTTTACTATGTGGGCAAAGATTCCCTAGATACGGTGACGGCGACAACGGATAGGATGACTTGTGATATCGAGGATGATAATTTTCATTGTTCCTTGATGTTTATTCATGGGTGTTTTTCCTATAGTTATAGCGTGGCAAGCGCAAATGGTATCGTAAAGGATTCTGCCAAGCATTTAACGGTAAATGTGACGCGAGTCGACACGACCTACATCAATTATGGCAAAAAACGCTTGATTGATTACGTGCCGGCCTATGTTGAAGTTCCCAAGTTGTCGGAAAAGAAATTGCAAGACTTGTTCGACACGTTGATACTCAAGCCCTATGATAGCAAGTATTATTCCTATTATGGGCATACAGATCATTTCTTGAGCAACTATTATATTGATGGCAAAGACTTGCCCGATGGATTTGGAGTTTCTTCTAATACGGAAAGGATTGTAACGCTTTTAGGTTGTGGGGATACCACTTATACGAATTATCCGCTGATACCTAAAGATGTAGAAACTCGTTTGTACATGTTTCTTGAAGAACCGCTAGAAAAGGATACCACGATTACGTGGATGGCATATTACACCGATATGTACGGTGTCGAGGATTCTTTAGAAGTGACGACTTTCGTTACGATGGAAGAGGATTAAATCGCTTTTTTTAGAAGGCTTTAACCGCTTATCTTGAAAGTTCCACTGCGTAGTCGGCGGCGTTGACGAAGTCTTGCGCGTGCTCGATGGCGATGACGGTGTGGCCCGCTTCGGTGAGGCCGCGGATAAGGTCGAGTAGATGCTGGATGTCCTTTTGATGGAGACCACGTGCGGGTTCGTCGAAAAGGAAAAGCGTGTTCGGAGCCTTCGCGCGAGCGAGGGCGATGGAAAGGCGCAAGCGGGCGCGTTCACCGCCGGAGAGGTGCGTCGTAGTCTGTCCGAGTTTCAGGTAGTCGAGGCCCGTATCTACAAGCGGCTTGAGCTTGTCGGCGAAGGGCTTCATGTTGATGAATAGCTTGTAGGCGTCACCGACTTCTAGGTCATAGATGTCGGCGATGGAAAGCGACTTGAAGCGGACTTCGAGTATTTCATCCTTAAAGCGTCTGCCGAGGCATACGGGGCATTCGGATTCTTCGTAGCCCGCGGGGTCGAGGATAACGCCTTCGCCCTTGCAGTTTTCGCAGCGGCCCCCGGGGGCGTGCGTCGCGAACTTGCTGGCGGTGTAGCCGCGGACCTTGCTTTCGGGGAGTTTTGCGAACAAATCGCGGAGAATTGTGTTCAGGTTGATGGCCGAGGCAACGGTGCTGCGACGGTTTCCGTGGAAATCGCCTGTAGAAAGAATCGATAGAGCTTGGATGCCGAGACTTTCAAATTCACCCTTGGTGGCGCGTGGGGCAAGGTTCCTGAAGAAAATCGTGGACTTGCCGCTACCGCTCTGGCCCGTGATGACGCTGAATTTTTGAATCGGGAAATGCGCGGTGACCGGCTTCATGTCGAACATCGCGAAGTTCTCAACATCGATAGTCGCGTCGCTACGCTTCTCGCTTTGACGTTTTAAATTTCTTCCTACTTCCGGCTTCCTACTTCCTACTTCTCTAATCCAATTCCCTGTGGGCGATACCGGATTGCCAAGAATTTCTTTTGCTGTTCCTTGCAACAGAATTTCTCCGCCTTTTTCGCCGGCGCCAGGACCCATTTCAATGATCCAGTCGGCTTTCTTGATGAGGGCGGGATTGTGGTCGATGAGGACGAGCGTGTTTCCGCGGGATTGAACCTTCTTGAGGACTTTCCAGAGGGCTTCCACGTCGCTCTGGTGCAAACCGCTGGCGGGTTCGTCGAGGACAATCAGGAGGTTGTTCAGGTGCCCGGTGCTGAGGCTCGAAAGCCGAAGTCTTTGGACTTCGCCACCCGACAGGGTGGCGCCTGCACGCCCTGCCGTAAGGTAACCGATGTCAAGGTCGACAATCGCCTGGATGCGGTCAATTAACGTGCGGAATGCGGGTTGCTGCTTTGCCGACAGTCGATTGTCAAACAGGGCGTGCAGCCGGCTTTCGAGTTCCGCGAAGGGCGTGTTCAAGATGTCTTGCCACGTGGTACGGATTTTGCGCGGCTCATCTTCACTTGAAATACATTCAATCGCCGCGTTCAAAAAATTCTGCTTGAGTCTAAGTCCTTTGCAATCAGGGCATTCTTCGCTGTTGTCGCCGTCTTCGATGATTCCGGTGCCGCCACATTTTTCGCAAACGCTCGTGCGGGAATACGGCGACAAGTCTTCTGGTGCGAGCGGTCTTGAAAGCTGCGCTCCATGTTCCGGGCAGCGTGGCACCGTGCTGAAAAGTTTGCGGTTCCCGTTGATGTCTAGAATCAATTCGCCGTGTGTGAGCTTCAAGACTCCATCGACTGCTTCGGCAATGCGGGTGCGCGTGTTCTCGCGAACAATCACGCGGTCTACGACAATAAAGAATTCCTTCGGGACAATCTTCTTTTCGTTTTCAGTCAAGTCGGCAAGCGAATAGCTGACTTCATCTGCCATGGCGCGCGTAAAGCCTTGCGCCAGGAACACCGCCGCCAACTTATCGAGACTTGTTCGTTTCTCAACATCAATCCGCGCAAAAAACTGCAGTTTGCTCCCTTGCGGCAGGCTTGCTATCTCGCGAATCATGTCTTCACGACTCATGCTTTCCATGGGCTTTCCGCAAATGGGGCAGGCAGGCTTCGCGTACGCTGCAAACAAGGCGCGCAATGTCGAATCGCATTCCGAAATGCTCAAGGCGTAAGCCTTTGCTGGCGTTTCGCCGTGACTTGGGCCAACGGCAAGGCTTGCGGGTAAACCTTCGGCGCTATCCAGCGGAATAATGCGACGACCGCCGAGCAGTTCCGCCGCAAACGGCGAAAGTGTTTCCAAATAGCGGCGTTTGGATTCCCCGTGCAGGGTGTCAAGCACAAGCGTCGACTTTCCGCAGCCCGAAGGTCCGCATACAACAGAAATCTTGCCCAGCGGGAACTGGGCATCGATATTCTTTAAATTGTGCAGCCTACAGCCGCGAATGGAAATAAAGTTATTCAACAATCACCTTTTGCAGTTTCTTTCCGACACGAATCAGGTATGTTCCTGCTCTCGGTACAGCAATCTGCATGTAGCCTTTTTGTAGAGCACCTGCAGAAACTGTTTTGCCTTGCATGTCGAATAGGACGTAGCTTGCATACTCCTGAACGTTCGAAAGCAAAATTGTTCTTCCAGAAACTTCGAGCGAGAAGTTGAAATCCTTGTTGTTCTGTAAGACAAAGACTTTACCCTGGCTGCTAGAAGAATTTGCACTGCTAGACGATTTGACCGTAGATTCCAAGCTAGAGCTGGAATCTACGCTAGAACTGGACTTTGCCTGCGAACTGGAGGAATCGATTTTCTGGCTGCTAGACGATTTCTCCTGAACGCTAGAGCTAGAACTTGCCGGAATGCTAGAGCTGGATTTGGGTTCCGAGCTAGAAGATATGGCCTGCGAACTAGAACTTGCGACAACTGGGGTCGGCTTTTCGTTGAATATGGGGTAGCCTCCGTTGCGAGTCCATATGCCGCTGTTTTGCTTTTCGTTGTTCGACGTGTTCAAGATATTGACGAATTTGTCACTCTGCATGGATTCCGTATTCATGGGAGTTATAGCAACAATTGCTGTGAAACTCTTGCTGTTATAGCCACTAGGATTAATAGGATCAATGTAAAACATACTCACTTTATCTGCAGTGTCGCGAACGAATGTGGAATCGTAAAAAATGCTTGTGGTGGTGTCTTTAAACGTGCGATCAAATTCATATGCAAATGGTTCAATGGGGCCTACATAAGCAGCCTTTACTGGCGCCGCATTATAGACATTTTCGTAATAGTTGTGGTAAATGTATTTATTGCCAATAATACCGCCTGCAGCGGAATCGGATTTTATTTCGCCCCAGTTATAAATATTTTGCATTTTGTTGTATCTTGCGAAACCACTAATCCCGCCTGCAAAAGATTTTTTTCCACTAGCCGAAATGGACGCTGTATTTGAAACGATGTTCATATCGTTCCATACTGAGAACCCGCATACTCCACCAACATAACTCGTGGTGGTGTCGGTTTCGTTTGCTACAACTGTGACTGCACCTTCATTAAACGCATAGCTGATTTGATTCTTATCTCCAGATGAACCGGCAATTCCTCCAACATGAGTGCCTGGCTCTGTCGTGAGGTAAGTCGGGGAACTGTATGCCGTAATTTTTCCTAAATTGCGGACATTCTGGATTGATCCGTTTCCTCCTTCGCCGATAATACCGCCCACGTGACCGAATCCTGTGATGTTTCCTTTATTGATGCAAGAATCAATGGTTCCTCCTGCTCCTAAAATTCCTCCAAAAATCGCTTGAGACCATCGTGACGAAGTGGAATCGATGATTGTGATATCGCCTTCGTTTGTAGAATTCTTGACAGAGCCTTCTTTGCCAATGCCGCCGACCTGGAGTATATACTTGATTGCAACGCTATCGGCAATGTTGACTTTGATTGAACCCGAGTTTACGCTTGAATCGATAGATGCCGTTCCGCTGGAGATTCCTCCGATGAGAACATTCAATTTGCTTTTGTTGTAGTTGAATGTAATGTTGCCTTCGTTTCTGGAATTCTTGATTTTTCCTCCATTTACTGCAATGCCTGCGATACTCATACGCTGTTCTTCATCGCTGGCGAGGTCGCCGTAGAGATTGCCTTTATTTATGGCGTTTTCGATCACGCCTGCATTGGTGAAGGCTATCCCCGCAATGCTTGCGGGCTGTGGGGATGATAACTTTATTCCGTTTCGATCAATGGGTAGGCTTATGTTCCCGTAATTGGTTACGTTCTTGATTGTTCCGGCGTTGTATCCCACAAAGCCTGCAATATATTGCAGGCGTTTAGTTCCTTCCGTAAAATTGCTGTAGTTTTCACAATTTTCGATAATGGCACCTTCTATATTGCTTACAACAAAACCGTATAATTCTACTGCAGTAGAATCAATAAAGGCATTACGGAGAGAGCTGTTCTGAATGACTCCTTCGTTGTCGTAAGCGAATGCACTGGCGTAATTGGTTGCGTATCCCGAATGAGGATTCATGAATGTATTTACCAAGTTGACGTTGCGGAGAACTGCCCCGTTATGAATGCTGGAGAACATCCTGCCGTTTAATCCATATATACTGTGCCCATCGCCATCGAAAACGAAGTTCTCTAAGAGTGATCCTGTCAGATAATTTTCAGGCAAATATTTTGTGGTGTCTTTGGACAAGTAAATGTTGTTTGCAAGAATCACTCGATCAACATACTGGTTTTTCCCGGCAATCCTGCGGGTGGTATTCTTGATGTACCAGGCATACTCGCCAGGGGTCGAAATCACCTGGTAGAGCGAAGAATCCTTGTGCATCTTCAATACGGGTTCCTTGAATTCTCCGTTCCATCCGATAATAGGCGTTTTTTCTGTGGGGTTGTCGTTAAATACGACAAGGCTTGAATCGGTAATGATGTTGGAGTATTTGGCGTAAATCGTCTGGCTGTCCGTAAATACGGTTGTTTTGGTCACGGGCGTGCCGACAGAGTCTATCCAGCCCTGGAAGTATCTTCCTTCTTCAGATGCCGCTAGTGGAATTTCTTGTAGATGTCCCTTGGAATCGGTGTAGGCTGTTTTCACGTAAAGGCTGTCGTCAAGCAATATTTTTTGAATGGGTAAATTGGTGGAATCCGCGAAGAACGGGTATGAACCGTTTGTTGTCCATAGATGCAAAACGGAATAGAATCCGTCAAAACTGCGGTCTACGAACACTGTTCCATTTTTTACGATATCATTGAGTTTGCTTGCGAATTCAACGGTTTGCATGTCCTTGGTAGACATGCCGCGCATTTCCCAGTTGATCTCTTTTGTACTGTCTTTGGCAATAGGCTGAATGCCGGGCACTTCGGTTGTATCATAGAAGCCGCCGATCACTTGGCCGTAGTTGATGGCGATGATACCGCCTGTAGAAGCGTTGCCCTTGGCGTTTTCGGTATAAGAGATGGATGAACCGATAATCGCGAAGTTTCGTCCGCAGAGACCGCCGACGTTGCCTCCATCGATGGAACCCCTGTTGATAGATGCAATGACGCTGCCGTTGATAGATGCTATGTCGTTGCCGCAATCGCCGCCGATACCCCCGGCATAAAGAGATCCTGTTACGGAACCTTCGTTGATGCTTTGCGTGCCGCCGCCTTTTCCGGCAAGGCCTCCCGCAATTCCGCCTTTGACTGTGCCTTTGTTGATGCTGTATTGGGCTTTACCCGAACCGGTAATGCCTCCGACATAAGAAGTGTCCCACCCTTGGATGACGCGCGTGTTTGTGATGGAACCCATGTTTTCGCAGAAATCAGAGTTGCCGTAACCGACGATTCCGCCGACTCGGTTCCCGTTTGCTGAAATCGTTCCGCTGTTTTTGCTGTTTGTTGTATGGTCGTCTTCTCCGGCGATACCTCCGACATCGACGTCTCTTCTGTATAGATTGTCTCCAGTGACGGTAATGTTTCCGGAATTAATGCTGTTGCTAATTTTTTTGCTTTCACCGACAATGCCACCAATGTTGGCGTAAATGTCTTTAAAATCAGCGACAATTTCACTAGAATTAGAACAACTGTCTACAGAACCTCTGAGGTATCCGACGATCCCTCCAAGGTGGACCCTTTCGAAAATGGAACTTGTCGAATCCTCGAAATGAAGCATGTTTTCGATACTGTGAACGTTTATGAGGTCTGCTTTTGCCTGTCCAGCAAAAAAGCCTGCATAAAAATATCTATACTGATCGGGCGAACCGGCTTTGTAGTTCAGCGTTGAATGGGCGATGGTCAAGTCTCTGACAGTGCCGTTAAAGAACTCGAACAAGCCTAACACAGAGTCCGGGGATGTAATGTTCAAGCCGGAAATCGTATGGCCGTTTCCGTTAAACTCGCCGCTGAACTTTGCAATGGGTTTCCACTCGAATTCAGAAACGCTTGTGGAATCATCTCCAAACACGAGGTCGCTTGCAAGCGTCAACGTGATTGTCGGAACTTCGGCAAGGGTGTCGAGTTGTTCTGCAAGCCCCGCGAGTTGTTCCGGAGTAGAAATCTCGCATTGGTAGATGCCGTATGCGATTATCGCCTCTTCGTTACATAAGGGCTTTTCTGCCTTGCCACTCCATGCGGCAAGGCAAGCGGATGCTGCCAAAAGACAGATCGTACTATAAATTTTTATTGAACTCAAGATTTTCGCCTTTTAATCCTAAACGGGCTTTACTCTCTAATCGTAAAGCGGAGTTCTCCGAACGGAGTGCAGAAGTCCAAGTTCTCGAGGCCGTTGGTTTCGATGCCGCTGAACATGCGGTAGCCGCCGCCAATCGAAATCTCGAGCATCTTCGTGACACGGTAGTTAAAATGCACGGCCATGTCGGCGGTAAAGAAGTAGTCTTCGGATTCAAAGGCTTCGTCGTCCGGTTCCATCACATAGAGGGCGCCGCCGCCAATTTGAATCGGTACAGAGATGGAAAAGTCGTTGATGCGCACCGGGAACAGTTCCACGAAGCCACCCACGGACATGTACTTGATCATCTGCTTGTCGGTGACGTTGTAGTTACGCACGTCGCTTAAAAGTCTGGACACCCAGACACCCGTCGAGAGCAGGGGATTGATATCCAGACCGATGCGGAGGTTTGCAAAGATGGCACCATCATCAGCCACGAGCACGTTACCGCCGCTCACGCCGATGAACGCCTTCAAGCCGTCGTTCGACTTTTCTTCGGGCGAATACTTTACGCTCTGCAGTTCTGCGTTTGCGAAGGCCACCAGGGCCACCAAGAGAATGAGAATCTTTTTCATAAGCTAAGTCCTTTTTCTTACAATGTATAAAAAAAACGGCAAATGGCTCTAGGCCAGATTGCCGCTATTTTAATTCTGAAATCCGGAAGCCGAATTACAGTCGATCTTTGGTCATATTCAGGCCTTCGGCGGGGCTTCCTTCCCAGTTCCAGATGCGATCCTTGGATTCGGGCCAGGTGCAAATCGTCCACACCACGGAATTTCCGCAGAGCACGATGGTCCAGATGCCGAACACCAGGAAAAGGATAAGGGGAATAAAGGCGAGCGAACCATAGAAGATAGACATACGCGTCACGAGCATGGTCTGGATGAGCATCAGGATTTTTACGTAAATGATGATGAAAATCCATGCAAGAACGGTAATGCCGATTGAAGAGACAAGCAACTTTTTCTTGGTGTAGTTCTTGGGGTCCGGTCTTGCGGGGAGCGCATACAGGGTCAAGAAGATAATCAAGAGGAACGCTCCGTGGAATGTGAGGTACCAGAAAGCGTTGATGAGTCTCTTGAGTACTGACGGGTCAAAATGCAATCCGTCAACCACAATGACCGAAAGCGCATTTTGCAGATAGTTCACAAAACCGGCATAAAGACCGATAATGCCTGCAAAGATAAGCAGAAGCGGGGTGTAGATGCGGATCTGCTTGTGCAGCGGGCGAGACACCTTGTTTTCCCACACCACGTTGAAGTTCGATTCCAGGCTACCGAAAGCGAGGATGAACGTGATGAATAGACCCATGGCTCCAATGAACCCGAGTTTGCCGATAGGCACGTGCTCCGCATTTTTCACGATCGTGATAATCGGGTCGACAGGCCAGTCAAGGTCCAAGAAGGAGAGCAAGTGCGGCAGGTAGTCCGAGAAAAAGTTGCCGAAACCGACGGCAATGGTAATGGACGTCAGGAGAATGAGAAGCGGAACAACAGCCAAGAAAGTGGTGTAGGTCAGGGCTGCGGCGCGGGTAAGCCCGTGAAAGTACAGGAAGGACTTGCCTGCAATAATCGCAACCTTGACGGGGGTAACGGAACGTTCGGCAATATAGTCGAACATCCGCTCCCAGGAAAATTCTTTAATCCAATTTGGCATTACGAACAAGAATTACTTGATGGTGCTGGTCAGGCGGAAGGCGAGACCGACATCGGACATTTCTTTTTCGCTGTAGACGCTAAACTGAATTTTGGACTTGCCGATGCTCTTGACGTAGGCGACGGTCCATGCCCAGTCGTCGTAAGTACCCTTGGGGGAACCGTCCAGGTTGTCACGCTTGTTGATGTATTCCCATTCCACCATGAGGTGGCTCATCAGGGTGTTCATGAAACCGGTTTTCGGAGCGAGGTCCAAGCCCAGGTAGAACGGCTGGAAGTAGATGCCCGGCTGGAAATACTTGGATTCGGGGGCGATATAGTTTGCAACTTCGGTATTCAGGTCGTCGTCCTGGGTGTAAATGCAGGCGTATTCACCGTAGGCACGGAGAATGGGGAGAAATTCGTAGCTGGCGTAGGCGGCTACACGGTGGGTAATATAGGCGGTGTTCTGCACCACGTCGATGGCGTTAGAACGGTAGGCCACCTTGACTTCCAGAGGGAAGGTGAACTTCATGTCGTCTTCGATACGAACGTAACCCTGGTTGGCGGTGCCGTTCTTGGTGGCGACCATGGCGTTCAACTGGTTCAGGCCGTTTTTCCAGCCCATTTCAACAGCGTTGTGGCTGTAATCGCGCATCCAGAGGCCGCGCTTGGTCAAATCCTTGTCAACATAGGTACCGAAGTTGGTGGACTGGGACCAGTCGGTCTTCCAGCGACCGATTTTCAGGTTCAACTGGTTGTTGTCGTTGAGAGCCCACTTGTAGTTCACCCAGTAGAGGTCAGCGAGAATCTTGTCGTAGCTCGTGGTTTTGCCGTCGCCGTCCTTGATCTTGTTGCCGAATTCCGGGGCGAAAATGCGGAGCATGATGGTTCCGTCCAGGTTTTCGCTCTTATACTGACCGCCGACGTTGGCGCGAATCCAGCCACTGCTGAAGTTGTTGTCTTCGTCGTTGATGGACTTGGTGACTTGGGTCTGAACGTTGCCCTTGAGGGTCATATTGTCGGTAGCATCAGCGGCAAAAGCGGAAATGCCCATCGCGAGAGCGGCCGCTGCGATTTTCCTGAACTTCATGTTTACTCCTTGAAGGTTTTTTGTTTTCGTGTCCAAATTTAGAATATTTTTTCTAATTTTGCCTCGATTTTCAAGGAGTGTTCCGTGAAACGGTTTCGTTTTGGCGTTTTGCCCGTTTTTAGCGCAGTTTTGTGTGTAAATCTTTTTTCGTTTCCTGCGCTTGCCCGTGATTTATTGCCCAACAAGACTCATGCTGTACTTACAGTGACGTTCACGAACGACCAGGATGTGCCTCAGGCGCACAAGAAGTTGACATTTGTAGGACAGAACGACCCCAATAAGAGAGTGACCGTGACTACGGATGCAGAAGGTGAGGTCACTTTCCATATTCCCCGCGAAGAAACTTATACAATCTACTGCGAAAGTGTAACGGGACCCTTTGATTGCGGTACTTCTCCCTACGTGTCGCCGACGGCAAGTACGGGTGGCATTACGGTGGTGTTTGACGATACCCGTGTGGAATTGAAAGGCGTAAACTTCAAGGCCGGCAGCGCAGAACTGGAACCGGAGTCCATTGAAATCCTGGACAAGGCCGTGGCCGGAATCTTGAAGAATCCCTTGGCCCACATCGAAATTCAGGGCCATACCAGCTCCGAAGGGGGCGATGCCTTTAACCAGACGCTTTCGGAACAGCGCGCCTATACGGTATTCCTTTATATGACCGAAAAGGGCGTTGACCGCGGCCGTCTTTCGGCAAGCGGTTACGGTTCTAGCCAGCCTAGGGCTTCGAATGCGACCGAAGAAGGCCGCCGAAAGAACCGCCGCATCGAACTTCGTGTACTAAACGAAGACGAAGTGCAGGTGGAACACAAGTAGGTTTAGGGTTCTGAATTAATTCTTGCGGAAGCCTTCGTCGGAAAGAATAATCTTTCCTTCGCGGAAGAGCGTTCCGAGGATTTTCTTGAAAGTCTTCTTGGACATGCCGAATTCGCGGCGGATGTCTTCGGGATCGCTGTGGTCGCCGTAAGGTAAGAAACCACCGGCTTCTTCAAGCTTTTGCATGATGGCGGAGGGGCTTTCGCTCTTCATGATACCCTTGTAGCCCACGGGCGTGAGGTTCAGGGTTATCTTTCCGTCTTCAGTGAAACGTTGTATGTAGCCAGCCATGGTGTCGCCGATGTAGATGCGCGGCGTGTTGGGAGTAACCATGAGGCGGCCCGTGTAGCGGTAGTCTACTAGGAAATCAATGTGGTCGCGGGTGACTTCGTAAGCGGCGAGCTGCACCTTTTGGCCCAAGTGGAGTTCCGAAGTGTCGGGGTTCAGGAAGCTCTTGATTTTTTCGGTGGCCACGATGCGGTTGCTCTTTTCGTCTTCGAGAATGTACACGACGCAGCGGTCGCCGCGCCTGAGTTCACCGAGCTGCTGCTTGTAGGGAAGGAACAGGTCCTTGTTCAGGCCCCAATCCAGGAATGCGCCGATGCGGTTCACGTCCTTGACTTCGAGTACGGCAAATTCGCCGACGGTAGCGTAGGGCTTGTCGAGGGTGGCAATGGGGCGGTCTTCGGAATCCATGTAGACAAATACGTCCAGGACTTCACCTTCTGTGAGGCTGAATTCTTCTTTTTTGCCGGGGAGAAGCACGCGCCCGCCGGTTTCAAGTTCCAGGTAGTAACCCTGGGGCATGATTTCTTCTACCCGGGCGCGGTTGTATTTGCCTAATTCCATAAGGGACCTTCCGTTCAAGTGATTTAGCCCAAAAATAGAAAAAGTGCAGGGGAGAACAAAGGGACTATTTTGAACCGAATTTTCAATTCCAGCGTATATAAAGTAGATCCCCCTTACAAAAGGATGTTTTATGAATCTAAATCAAATGATGCTGCACGACAAATCGGCTCGGAATTCCTTGCCCCGCGAAAAAATCGAAAAATACGGGGCGTCGGCCCTTACGAACGAAGAATTGCTCGCCCTGATTCTTGGCAGCGGGAACCAGGATTGCAATGTCTTTGAGCTTTCTCGCCACCTGGCAGAATTCCTTTCGGACCAGACCCAGGTGCCCACTTTAGACAAAATTCGCGAAATTCGGGGACTTGGCAAGGTCAAGTCTGCCCAAATTCTGGCCTGCCTCGAACTTTCGGGACGGTATATTCTGAGCGCCAAGTCGAATCCGATCATGGCTCCGGAAGATTTGATGTCGCGGCTTTCGTTTTTGAAGTACGAGGAACAGGAACACTTGGTGGTGGTGACCCTGAATTCGGTCAATTGCGTCATCCGGGTGCATGAAATTACGACAGGGCTTGTCAATAAGACTCCTGTACACCCCCGTGAGGCCTTTGCCAAAGCGATTGAAGACCGTGCCGTTTCGGTGGTTTTTGCCCATAATCACCCCTCGGGATCGTTGGAACCCAGCCTGGAAGATTTGGCCATTACGCGGGTCCTTTGTGCTTCGGGCCGGATACTCCAGATTCCCGTCTTGGACCATGTCATTGTGGGGAAGGGGGGATTTTCGAGTATTTGCAGGGAGCAGCCGGAGTTATTCGAGAAAACTTTCCAGCCGATTTAGGCCCGGAGTCTACAAAATTTCAAATATTACAAAAATGTTACAAATGGTTTGTTGTGTGATTTTCATTGCGATTTCTAAAAAAAAACGCATTTTTTTGTTGCTTTTTTGAGTAATAAGTTATATTTACATTAGTTAAATCGGGTAGCCTTGTTTGGTAGGCCGCCCACTATAAGGAGACGCTATGAAAAAGGTAGCTATGGGCCTTGCCCTTGCTTTGGCAGCTTCTGCCTTTGCAGGACATCCCCAGACAATCAACAAGGAAGGCTTCGTGGGTGTGAACAAGACCCAGGCAGCTCAGTCCCTTGGTCATTCCAAGCTAGTGTTTACCCTTTTGGGCGATGCCGCTTTTGGCAATGACATGTTCCCTAATAATGATGCAGATCCTGCATATGCCTTGACGGAATCTTATGTTGATGCAGGTTTATTTGCACAAGAAAGAAACGCTAAGGTTGGCGATTTCTTGGGTGGATCGGCTTATATCGGTTTTGCCATTGGTATTTGGCATTATTTCGATGTCGGTGTTACGTTGCCGGTTTACTACGACCAGTTTACTGCAGAAGATGTCAATAAAAAGGGTCCCATTTCTAACTCGAAGGTTGGATATGTGGGTAACTTGAAGGGTGACGTTAAGATCCGTTTCCCGCTCCCCGAAGACCAGGTCTTCGATGTTGCCGTGTTCGGTGGTGTGACTGCCGGTACGTCCAATGCGACCAAGCAGGGCCTGTGGATTCGTGAACCGGAATACATCAACAAGAAGAACGGCGTTGCTTACCCCTTCGGAAACAAGGTGACCACCATTAAGGGCGGTCTTGCCGTGACGATGGATGTCAGCAAGCTGGACGGTGGCGACGGCTTCCCGTTCTTGCTCCACTTGAACGGCGGTTATCGCTATACCATGAATGACGAATATCAGTCACTTCCGTTCATGAGTGCTGCTGCTGAAATTTATTTCCTCGAATTCATGTCTCTCTTTGCAGAATTCTACTGGGATATCCAGCTGGATGATTACGAATACTGCATGGGTGACTTGTGTACAGCCAATGGCGATGGCAAGCTTGACATGAAGCAGCTGACTGGCGCCTTGGTATTCCACCTGCCGGTGGGTGTCGATATCCACTTGGGTGCTTCTTATCACCTCGGTGCTGACAAGTTCCTGTCCGGTGTGGAAGTCATGAGAGATGGCGACCGCTCTGGAGCCATTGCTACTGCATGGGCTATGGAGAATGGTGCCATGGTTTCGGATGGAAATGGTGGCTACTTGACGGAATTTGTGGAAGCTGACGCTGTCCATGCTGACCGTATTCGCGTCAACCCGAAGTTCACCGTGTACGGCGGTATCACTTGGAGCGGTTTCCTGCTGGCTCAGGACCGCGACGGCGACGGTATTACGGATGACGAAGACAAGTGCCCGGACGATATCGGTCACCGCCTGAATCAGGGTTGCCCGCTGGGTAATCCGGATGCTGATGAAGATGGCGTTTGCGATGCCTGGGTTGCTGAAAAGGGATTCGAATCTGAATTTGCTGATGTTTGCGAAGGCGTTGACCAGTGCCCGAACGAAGCTGGCGAAGGCGACGATGGTTGCCCGCTCGACAATCCGGATGCTGATGGTGACGGCGTTTGCGATGCCTGGGTGTCTCAGAAGAAGATGCTCAAGAAGTTTGCTAATGTCTGCGAAGGCATTGACGATTGCCCGGCTCAGGCTGGTTCTCCGGCATTCAACGGTTGCCCGACCAAGCAGCCGGACCCGGATGGTGACGGTCTCTGCTCTCCGTGGGTGACTGACGAAGGCGCCATGAACGAATTCGCCGACATTTGTAAGGGTTACGATATGTGCCCGGGTGAAGCCGGTTCTGCTGCCAACAAGGGTTGCGCATGGGATGATCCGGATGCCGATAACGACGGCCTCTGCGACCCGTGGGTGACTGAAAAGAAGATGGGCTTCTACTTCGAAAAGGCTGCTGAAGACGAAGCAATGGCTAAGGAATGGTTCATTGACAAGTCTTGTAAGGGTATCGACAAGTGCCCGACCGAACTCGGCCCGGCTACTAACGAAGGCTGCCCGCTCGGCAACCCGGATACCGACAAGGACGGCCTCTGCGATCCTTGGGTGACCGAAAAGAATATGCTCGACCAGTATGACGGTATCTGCTCTGGCGTCGACAAGTGCCCGACTGAAGCCGGTGAAGCCTTCGCTCAGGGCTGCCCGATGGAAAGCCCGGACCCGGATGGCGACTCCCTCTGCTCTCCGTGGGTGACCAAGCAGAAGATGCTTGACCAGTTCGCTGAAATGTGCCATGGCTATGACCGTTGCGAACTCGAAGCTGGTCCTGAATGGAACAAGGGTTGCCCGATTGAAGACGATCCGGACCCGGATAAGGACGGCGTCTGCTCTGAATGGGTTGCTACCAAGAAGCTCCAGAAGGAATTCGAAAGCGTTTGTACCGGTATCGACCGCTGCCCGGATGAACCGGGTGACGACGGCCATGGCTGCCCGAAGAAGGCTGTCGAAAAGCTCGATGGCGTGACCTTCAAGAGCGGCAAGGCTACCTTGGAATCCAACGCTAAGAAGATCCTCCAGAACGTGGCTAAGAAGCTCGTCGAAGAAGATAGCTACAAGGATTTGAAGATCGTGATCCAGGGTCACACCGACAACGTGGGTAAGGAAAAGACCAACCAGAAACTTTCCGAAAACCGCGCTAAGGAAGTGATGAAGGTGCTCACCAAGGCGGGCGTCAAGAAGGATCGCATCAAGGCTATCGGTATGGGTTCCAGCTGCCCGGTGGATGACAACAGCACCGCCGAAGGCCGCGAAATGAACCGCCGTATCGAAATGCACTTCGTAACGCCGGATAACGACGGTACCCAGTGCGAAAGCAACTTGGTTCAGTAATCTTCGCTAACCTTTGAATAAAGTCCCCGGCACACCGCCGGGGACTTTTTCTATCTTAATCAAAAATATCTTCCTACTTCCTACTGTCTACTTCTAACTTCCTACTCCTCTATGACCAAACTTGACGAAATCCTCCATTCTCTGGAAGCCTCCAACCACGACTTGGTGGAAATGCTCCCGGCCAATTTGAACCACAAGATGGTGCAGAAGGCGCGCCTCGGCAAGAAGCCCGTGCCCAAGCATACGCAAGACCTGATTTTGCAGGCGGTCAATGCCCTTTTGCGTGAAAAGGCGGTCACCGAAGACAAAAAGGTGAAGCAGTACAAGCGCGTGGAAATATTCGGCGAGTAACTTTTATTAAATTACAACTATGCAACAATACCTCGATCTGCTTAAAGATATTTTGGAAAATGGTGTGGACCGCTCTGACCGTACGGGTACGGGTACGCGCTCTGTATTCGGCCGCCAGTGCCGTTACGATCTGTCCAAGGGATTCCCTTGCCTGACGACAAAAAAGCTTCATTTGCGCTCGATTATTCATGAATTGCTGTGGTTCCTGAAGGGCGATACGAACATCAAGTATTTGCATGACAACAAGGTGACCATTTGGGACGAATGGGCTGACGAAAACGGCGACCTTGGTCCGGTTTACGGTCATCAGTGGCGCAGTTGGCCGACCCCTGATGGTGGCCACATCGACCAGATTCAGAATTTGGTCAACAGCCTCAAGAACAATCCCGATTCCCGCCGTCACCTGGTGTGCGCATGGAATGTCTCTGAAGTAGACAAGATGGCGTTGCCGCCTTGTCACTGCCTGTTCCAGTTCTACGTGGGTGGTGTAGGCGCTTCTGGCAAGCGTAAGCTTAGCTGCCAGCTGTACCAGCGCAGTGCCGATACCTTCCTCGGGGTTCCGTTCAATATTGCCTCTTACGCACTCTTGACTTTGATGCTGGCTCAGGTTTGCGACTACGAACCGGGTGAATTCATTCATACTTTGGGTGATACGCATTTGTATTCGAACCATTTTGAACAGGCCCGCGAGCAGTTGACTCGTACGCCGCGCAAGCTCCCGACCATGAAGTTGAATCCGGCAGTGAAGGATCTTTTTGAATTCAAGTTCGAAGACTTTGAACTGGTGGATTACGACCCGTGGCCGACCATCAAGGCGCCTATAGCCGTATAACTTAGACGATAGAACGGGCTGCGCCCTACAGAGGAGAAACGAGAGATGTTGATTTCTGCAATTGTCGCAATTTCTCAGAATAATGTAATCGGCCGCGATGGTCATTTGCCGTGGCATTTGTCGGCGGACCTCAAGCGGTTCAAGGCGATTACGACGGGCCATTCTATTGTGCTTGGCCGCAAGAATTACGATGATATTGGACGCCCGCTTCCGAACCGCACGAATTACGTGCTGACTCGGAATGCGGCTTTTGAAGCTCCTGGCTGCATTGTTTGCAATAATCTTTCTCAGGCGATCGAGAGCGCTCGCGCCGCCCACGAAACGGAATGCTTTATCATTGGCGGCGCGGCGGTTTACCGCGAAGCCATGCCCCTGGTGCAAAAGCTTTATGTGACTCGCGTACTTGCCGATGTCGATGGCGATGTGCTGTTCCCGGAATGGGGCGACGGTTGGCATAAGGTGAGCGAAGAACGTTTCGAAGCTGACGAAAAGAACGATTATCCGACAACATTTGAAGTCTGGGAGCGTTAATTGGTCAAGCCGGAAACAATTCATAAGCAATATTTGTGGGTGACATCTGTTTCGGCTGTAGTGTTGCTCTTGCTGTTTGTCGTTTTTTTGGTGGCGGTTCGATCCAATGGCGTAGCTCCGCGACATGTCTACCTTGATAAAGGTTGGACTATTACATACAAGGGCGAAAAGACCGAAGTTGAATCTCTGGTGAACTACACGTTCCCTAAGAGACTCAGGAGCGGCGATTCGCTGATATTGGAAGGCGAAATTTCTGCGAACCTGCTTTCTCATTCCGTTTTCAGATTTCGAACGGTGCATAGTGCTGTCGAGGTTTTCGAAAACGGCGAAAGTGTGTATGAGTATGGTAAAAACCGCGTGTTTCCGGGATGCGGTTACCACTATGTCCACTTGAACCATGGCGACCATCAAAAGCTGAAAGTGGTTCTTGTCGAGAAAATAGACAAAAGAAAGATTACTTTCTCGAAATATGAACTTTTGCCAGAAGAATACGCTACGAGCGATTATTCCTCGCGCCATATTTTTGCTCTAGTCATCGGGATATTCCTTGTTCTGTTTGGTGTGCTTGCGGTCCTGATTGGAACCGTCATGCGGATATACGGTGTCAATTATTTTCGTCTGTTGATGATTGGGCTCCTGTCATTTACGTTTGGCACTTGGACAATGTGCTATACGAAACTGATTCAGGTTGTGTCGTACAATTTGACTCTCAATACGACCCTTGAATATATCTGCCTTTATTTTGCACCGATTCCGTTTACGCTGCTGCTTTGGAACATGCACCAGACGCGTCTTAATCATTCCAAGACTCAGGTCATGAAGTTCTTGGTGATCTATGAAGTTGCTTACTTGGTGGTCGCATCGATTCTTCATTTTACGGGGTTGCTGTTCTACCCCAAAATGCTTGCGTTTTTCCATGTGGTTGTTATTGCCGGGTTGGCATACTTTGTTTATTCCGGTATTCTTTACAACAAAAAAATGGATGAGTCCGGAAAGATTCTTTCCCGTGGAGTTTTGTTCTTTGTGGTGATGGTCGTGGCGGACTTGCTTCGCTTTAATTTCGCCCGCTATCTCGCTGTCGATAACTCGTTGCTGGAATCGTCTTGGATTCCTCTGGGTACGCTTGGCTTTGTGCTGTCGCTTGTACAAAGCTATGTCGTTTATTTGGTATATATTTTGGAAGACCGCGCCGAAAAGGGAGCGTTGGCTACGATGGCCTATCTGGATGCCTTGACGGGACTTTACAACCGTGCCAAGTGCCAGCAGATTTTCGAAATTCTTGACAAGAGCTTTGGTGATTATGCCTTTGTAAGCATAGACATGAATAGCCTTAAAGAGGTGAATGACCGGTATGGTCATAATGAAGGTGACCGATTCATTAAGGCTTTTGCAGAAGTTTTCAAGGAAGCTTTTAAGGGCGTTGGGACGACCATTCGTGTGGGTGGCGATGAATTTTTAGCCATTGTTCGCAGTGAACATGTGGCTGACGTGAAGAACGCTGTAAAAAAAATGATGGAACTTCAAAAAGCCAGTAGCGTCAATTTGCCGGTTCCCTTGGAAGTTGCCTATGGCATCGCCTTCAAACATGAGTTTTTGGAGTATTCTTTCAGTGTCGCCGAAGAACAGCGCATTGACGCCGAAAAGGTCTATCATTTGGCAGATGAGCGCATGTACGCCATGAAATCGTCCATGAAGTCGAAGTCGGCTCGGAAAGAATAATTTTTTGATATTTTCTTTCGTCTATTGTTTCTTGTTTTGAGTCTTTAATATATATTAAAGACATGCTAGACTTTAATGTGTTTTACCGTTTGGCGGCTGCGATTGGCATAGGCCTGATTATTGGCCTGCAGCGCGAACACACTTACTACGACCAGTCGGATAGGCATCCGGCCGGTGTTCGTACGTTTACCCTTGTGGGGCTCGCGGGGGCCATGGCGGCACTGCTTTCGGACCAGATGGGCGGTGTGGCGCCTTTTATTACCGGATTTGTTGTTGTGGGCATGCTTTTAATGGCCATGCACGTGTCTTTTGCGATTGGTCACCGTAGGCAGGATGATTCTACTGGGGGACATTTGCCTGGTGGTGACGGTATTACAACCAGTGTCGCGGTAGTGATCGTGTATTTGCTGGGCGGCATTTGTTGGTATGGCCGTTTGCTAGAATCATGCGTGATTGTGGTGGTGATTCTTTGGGTGCTTTCGGCGAAGGAACAGCTGCATACTTTTGCGCAGCGCCTCTCTAAAGAAGACATTATTGCCATTGTGAAATTCGCGGTGATTACGGCGTTGGTGCTGCCGTTCCTTCCGAACAATTCTTATGGCCCGCCGGGACTTGAAGTCTTGAATCCGCGGTCGATTTGGATTTTTGTGGTGTTCATTTCGGGCATCGGTTTTGTGGGCTACGGTCTGATTAAGCTTGTGGGGCCTGGCAAAGGCATTTGGCTTACGGGCTTGCTCGGCGGCCTTGCCAGCAGTACGGCGCTGACCTTGAATTTGGCAGGGCGCAGCCGTGAAAACGAGGCTTACGCTTCGGACTTTACGCTCGGAATTGTGCTGAGCTGGGCGGTGATGTATGCTCGTCTTTATTTGATTTGCGTTTTCTTGAGTAGCTCTTTGGCTGGCCCCCTTGCGCTGCCGCTGCTATTGCCTGTGGTGCCGGCGCTGGGCTATGCGCTTTACCTCAAGCTGAAGGAATTCCGCAATCACCAGCAGAAATCGGCTGATTTTACGAACCCCTTCAAACTGTTGCCTGCGATCAAGTTTGGCGTCATCTTTACCTGTGTGATGTTCGTGGCCAATGCGGCTCGCGTTTACCTGGGCTCGGGGGCGTTGCTCGCTTGTAGCTTCTTGGGCGGTGCCGCTGAAATGGATGCGGTGGCGTTCTCGGTGATTGACATGAACTTGAAATCGGGACTACCGGTGCGTGAACTGGTGCTGGCGCTTTTGTTTGCTAGCCTTGCCAATACGATCACGAAGGGTGGCTTGGTATTTTTCTTGGGTGCAAAATCAATGCGTCGTCCGATATTGCCTGCTGTCATCTTGATTTGCCTTGTGACTGCTGGGTTGATCGGGTATTATGCGTTCTTATAAAAAAGGATAGGGTATGGGTGAAAAAATGATTCACGCTTTGACGGTGGCGGGCTTTGACGGTTCTGCCGGAGCAGGCTTTATCTCGGACATCAAGACGATGGCGCATTTTGGCGTCTACGGGCAGGCGGTCTGTACGGCGCTCACTCAACAGAACGAAGAAGAATTTGTTGCCCCTGGCTGGGTCATTTGGGACCGCATCGAGGCTCAGCTCGAAACACTCTTTAAAAAACATAAGTTCAAGTACGTGAAAATCGGCCTTGTTGAAAAGGCGCGTACTTTGAAGCGTATTGTGGAATTTGTCCGTGAAAAGTCTCCGGATGCATTCATCGTGTGGGATCCGATTGCAAGTGCGAGTGCTGGTTTCCACTTTATGCGCGATGCCGAAAAGTTCTTGCCGATTATGAAGTCCATTGACTTGGTGACGCCGAACCAAGATGAATTCGCGTACTTGGGCTTGGGCCTTGCGGAATCCCGCGGTCAAATTAAGATGGGCCGCGACTTTGCCGTGTTACTGAAGGGTGGCCACGCTCGCGGCAAGGAATCGATTGATACCTTGTGGTATAACGAAGAACAGTTCAAGTTTATCAGTCCGAGGTTCCCCGGTAAAGGCAAGCACGGCACCGGCTGCGTGCTCAGTTCCGCAATCCTTGCGAACGTTGCGCTTGGCAAAGACGTTCCCACCGCCTGCGAAATCGCGAAGAACTACATGAACGAATACCTGCAAACTGGCGAAGGCCGCCTCGGGTTCTTGGTTTAGATTTCCCCTTTACAAAAAAAAGGCACTCGATAGAGTGCCTTAAAATTTTTATGAATTTCTCCGTGCCGAAGGCACTCATTAACAAACGAATGTTTGTTAATGCAGGGAGGGTTTTAGGGAGGGGGAAAGGATTTCCTCCTCCCTAGTCATTAATCTTCTTCTGCAGGGCGCTTGGAGAGCTGCTTACGCTTGATCGGGTCGAGCTCGGTCTTGCGGAGGCGCAGCACTTCCGGCGTGACTTCGATGCATTCGTCTTCGTTGATGAAGGTGACGCATTCTTCCAAAGTCAGGCGGCGGTACGGAGTCAGCTGAATCATGTCGTCGGCAGACTTGGAACGCATGTTGGTAAGGTGCTTACCCTTGGTCACGTTCACGATGATGTCGACGTCGCGGTTGTGTTCACCCACGATCATGCCCGGATAAACTTCGGCACCCGGTCCGATGATGAGGTAGCCGCGGTCTTCCAGGTTGGAAAGGGCATAGCTTGCGGCTTCGCCCGGTTCCTTCGCAATGAGCACGCCGTTCACGCGGGCCGGAATTTCGCCCTTGTACGGTTCGTAGTCCTTGAAGATGGACTGGCTGATGGCGTAACCCTTGGAAAGGGACAACAGCTTCGGGCGGATACCGATAAGGCCACGGCTCGGAACGAGGTATTCGAGAGTGACGCGGTCGTTTTCGTCGGTGGTCATGTTGACCATTTCGCCCTTACGGGTGTTGATTTCCTGGATGCAGGCGCCGCTGAATTCGTTCGGCACTTCGACCTTGAATTCTTCGATCGGTTCCAGAAGCTTGCCGTTTTCGTCGGTCTTGAAAATCACCTGCGGACTCCCGATGGTGAATTCATAGAGTTCACGACGCATGTTTTCGACGAGGATGGTCAAGTGGAGAATGCCACGGCCAGACACCTTGAAGGTAGAAGCGCCGTCGACCTTTTCGACGAGGAGGGCGGGGTCTGCCATGTGGGCGCGTTCCAGACGTTCCTGGAGCTGGTTACCCGTCATGAACTTTCCGCCGTACTTACCGGCCAGGGGCGAGGTGTTCACGGTGAAGAGCATGGAGATGGTCGGCGGGTCAATATGGATGCGGGGGAGGTGCACCGGATTGTTCGTCGAAGAAAGGGTGTCACCAATGTCGAAGTTGTCGAGACCGGCAATCAAGATGATGTCGCCCGGACCGGCTTCTTCGATGGGCTGCGGGGTCAGGCCTTCGTAGCGCAGAATCTTCTGGATACGGATGTTCTTGACCTTGCCGTCGGTCATAGCCTGGGCAACGGTCATGTTCGGCTTGAAGGTACCCTGCTGCACGCGGCCCACGGCCAAACGGCCAAGGAAGCCCGAGTATTCGAGGGAGGCAATCTGCAGAAGCGGTTCTGCATTCGGATCGCCCTTCGGGGCCGGGATGCGTTCGATAATCTTGTCCATCAAAATGTGGAAGTCGCCATCGGGGTCTTCCATTTCGGCCTTGCAGATGCCCTTACGGCCAGAACCGAACACCTTGTCGAAGTCCAGCTGCTGTTCGTTGGCGTCAAGTTCGCAGAACAAGTCGAACACCTTGTCGAGAGCGGCGTGCGGGTTGCAGCCGTCACGGTCGATCTTGTTCACGACCACGATAGGAATAAGTCCCATTTCAAGGGCCTTCTGGGTCACGAAGCGGGTCTGAGCCATGGGGCCTTCGAAGGCGTCCACCACCAGAATCACGCCATCCACCGTGCCGAGCACGCGTTCCACCTGGCCACCGAAGTCGGCGTGCCCCGGGGTATCGACGATGTTCACGCGATAGCCCTTGTACATGACGCTCGTGTTCTTGGAAAGGATGGTGATGCCGCGTTCACGTTCCAGGTTGTCGGAGTCCATCACGCGTTCGTTCACTTCTTCGTTTTCGTGGAAGGTTCCGCACTGCTTGAGGAGCTGGTCCACCAGGGTAGTCTTACCGTGGTCAACGTGGGCGATAATGGCGACGTTTCTGATTTTAGATGTATCCATAATGGCTCTTTTGATTGACGTTTATTTTTGCGCGCAAATTTAGAAATTATAGCCGATTATGGCAATGTTTTTGGGGCAAGTTTACTATATTTGGGCTACTATGGCAAAAGAATTCGACAATTTTGATGACGAAGAAATGGACGAAGCTGCCCTCGAGAAGTTTGAATCCGAGGACTCCCTTGCCCAGACCCCCCAGGTTCGCGACTATAGCGACCGCCGTATCCTGATTTGGGAAGAAGATGATTCGCACCGCGAAGCTTGCCTTACCGTGCTGACCGACCTTTTGGTGGGTGCTACCATCAAGGCCGTAAAGACCGAGGCAGAAGCCCAGGAACAGCTTGAAAACGACGACTGGGATACTTTCGTTGTCGACTTCTACACCGAAGGCGTTTCCGCAAGCGACTTCATCAAGAGCGCGAACAATTATCCGGGTTCTATCCTGGTGGCCCTGAACATGGGTCCGCTGACTCTTGCTGAAGAACGTGATCCGTCCCGCACCGAATTGCTTCGTAGGCTTTTCGACGTGGAACGGGCCAATACGCAGATTCACGCTTAATTACAGAAATACAGTTCGCCCGGAGTCGGTGCGTCAAGGCACCAAGACGAGGAATCCGAACGCACTTTCCAGCGGTCAATGTTCAGTTGGCCGCTTTGATTGTATTTGCCGCTACCCAGAGCCGGAACGACGTTGGTGTGCAGCGAGTCGGGGGCGCTTGCGTAGTACAGGGAATCTAGGGTGATTCCGTCGCATTGCAAGATAATGCTCCCTTTGCTGTTGGTCATGTCGCTCCAACCGTCGGTGTTCACGTGTTCTGCCGGAGTCTTTTCGGAAACGGCATCGCCCAAGACCAGGGCTGCTCCCGGCAGGATTTCGCTTGCGGTGAGAGCGTAACGCTTGAGGGCGTTGGAACTGGTGATGCCCAGAACGCAGTCGTCCAGGAGCAGGGTGTCGATGCTTCCGTTGTAGATTTCAACGAATTCATACTGAGTGCTATCCTTGGCGTTGGGGGCGGAGTAGTATTCCGTAATCAGCAGGTCGTCGGCCTTTGGCTTACGGAATCCGGCTCGCAGGGGCAGCGTGATTTCGACATGACGCTCCTCTGCGGTTTGGATGCCTAGAGCTACTTTACTCCGGAGGGAGTTCAAGGTCAGGTTGGGTACCGGGCTGTCTTCGGTGAGCAGGAACTTGTCACTTAAGCTGTAGATGGCGTTCCCGTCGGAGTCAAAGAGAGAAATCTGCACATCGTATTCGACGCCGAGCTTCAGCATGTCGCTTTTGAAGTAGATTTTCCCAGTAGATTCCACCATGGGAATTTCGTAGCGGTCGCTTTCCGAAGTGAGAATCATGGTACCGCTGGCGATACCGCTTTCGTTCTTTAGCCCCGTAGGAACTTCCACTAGCACGAACCCTACGATGGGGTGCATCTGGATGGAAAGATTCTCGATGGAACCGGCTTCCAGCTTGGTCGACAGTTCGCCCACCTGCATCAGGGCCCCGTTGGCATAGATTTCAGCCTTGAAGGACCAGTTGTCGCTAGGGAACAGGTCCATGTTAAAGAGGGCGCTGTCGGCGGAGCGTACGTAGTGGAGCGTGTCCGCTCCGTAGCAGTCCAGCACCAGGCTGTCTAACAGCGGGGGAGTGCTGTATTGCAGCTTGAGCGCGACGGATGCGTGTTCTGCACCACTGATGGTGGCGCTGGTTTCGTGGGTTTCGCTGCCACAGTTCCAGAGGGCTAAGGCACAAAGGATAGATGTGGCCATGGTTGCGTGTTTTGTTCTAATAGGACTCATATTACCTCCATTTGGTTGAGTGGTCCTATTTATTAACACGCTAAAATTGAAAAAACGGTTCAAAATTTAGAGCTTTAGAGCCTTTTGTCCGTTTTGTTTGCGGTTTCCTTGCAATTTGGTGGCGCAGGCTTTGTCTTGGCGCAGGATTTTGACCAGGGCGCTGGGGGTCAGGTTGAATGCCGCCGCTGCCGCCTTGGTGTCGCCGTTTTTGGTCGCCATGATGTCGAAAACGTGGGCGACGAACAATGGGAACAAGGGATTGGAGGGTTGCAGGTGGCCGTTACTGCCCGGGAAGGGCATCTCGGGGTTGGCGGGGGTTTCGCGAACCTGCAAGGCCAGGGCCATTTGCATTCGGTGTAGCGCATGGACCTTGTTTTCGTGAGCGCTCCTGCCTTCGCACGATTTGATTTCTAAATTGAAATCCCGTAAACCGAGCAGAACGCCCGTGTTGGTCTTGTTGCGGTGCTGACCGCCGGGGCCCGACCCTTGAAAACCCTTGAGGGTGCAAGCGCGGAGCAGTTCGTCCAGCGTCATTTTTAAATAGGTATCGCGATGCATACTCTTAAAAATACATTTGTTGTGGCCCTTGCGATAGGGCTTGGTGTAATCTTTTCGGCCTGTGCGGGTTCTTCGAATGCAAAAGATACGAACGATCCGCGCAACGAATCCCTGGTGGACGCCACTCTTGGCGAATCGGCAGAAATCAAGAACGAAAAGGTGGAACACCGCGAATACGACAAGCAGGCCATGCTCGAATCCATGTTCCAGAATCTCCTGAACGCTATTCACGAAGATACGCCTGCCGACGATCTTTATGCCATGCTGACCGATTCTTCGGAATACTGGCTCGACACGTTGGAAAATCATGCGAGAACGTACAGACCCGAGGATTTGGATACTTGCCAGTTCTACGAAATCTATTCGATTCTGCTTTACCGCCTTTACGAACGCGAACACCTGTGGCAGGTTCCCGAAGACCGCATGCTGTGGCTCTATATGTCGAAGGCGGGAATCATGCATAACTTTACCAAGCTGAAATTGGGACCCATGAAAATCAAGAATGACCGCGGAAGCATCGGACTTGAACAGAGCCCCGAAGTGCCGATCATGATTTTTGAATGGGACGATAAGTCCTGGAAACTGGACCTGGTCGAAACGGTGCCCCTGATTACCAAGGGTATCGAGGCGACGGCCGTCAAGAAGAGCTGGACCAACAAGAAACTGGCACTCTACTGGCTGGACCGCGAATACCACATGACCTATTCTAGGCTGGACGATTCTCTTTGCGAACCGATCGGGTTCTAATAAATGCGGATGAAACATTTTAAGTTTTTTGCTGTCTTGTTGATGTCTGCGGTCTGCTTATGGGCCGCACCCAAGGGTAAGCCTTATACGGCCGGTTCTGCAAAGGTCGTTGGCGCTGTCGAATCCAAGAAGCCGTTTAGTGGCGAACGCCTTTTTGCGACGCTGGATTCCGTAGGCGGTACGGGCACCTGGATGGAATGGGACGTGAACGGTGTCAAGGACCCGTCGCTGATGGGGGTTCTGGAACCTATGCTGAAAGGCACCAACAAGCCTGAAATGGTGTGGGTGATTACGGAACGCGCAAAGCCTTTGGCTGCGGTACTTTTGCCCAAGGGAAATGGCGAGACGATTCTGTTCTACGAGCTGCAATCCCTTGATGCAAAACCGGAACCGCTGGCGATCAATCCGGTTCTTCGCCCCGACGTAGTTCTCAGGGATTACAGACAAATTTCTGAAACGGAATATGCTCACCGCGACAAGGACAACCTGAAGGTGAAACTGCTTCCGTCGGGAATGATTTTCTCTTACGACAAGAAGGGCGACGAACCCCTTTACATGGTAAAGGATTACGCTTCGAGGACTCTTGACGAAAAGGCTTCGATTCTGACGGATTATGAAGACTATTTCAAGTATGAATATTCCTTGATGCTTAGGGCCTTTGTGCAGTCGGTTCGTGGTGTGTTCAATTGGCAGCCGTGGCATTGGTACATGCCTGCCTGGAATTCCAAATGGATGCTGAAACGCTCCGAGCTGGAGGCGATTCTTGTACGTGGCGTTGCCCCCTCGTTTTTCAAGCTTTTCAAGGCTACGACGGCAGCCGGAGAAACCATTGAATTCCGCACGAACGGAAATGGCTATTCGGAATTGGAAATTCGCCGCTAAAAAGTAAATCTGGGCTCCCGCTATTTGCTATTTTAGTAGCGTGAAGCCCAAAGTACTTATAACTCTGTTTGTGGCCTTGGGGGCAATTTGTTCTTTTGCCCGCGTGGTCGAGGATTCCAAGAACCGATTTGTCTTGGACGATAATGTTATTGAATCCAACATTCATGAATGTTTGGATCCTAGTGACCGTGGCGGAGTTTTCCTGCCTGAAAACGCTGCCTACTTGGATGGCAATGCGGTTCCTTTCCGCCATTACTATGTCGCTGTTCCGTCGAATCAGAAGCCATCTGTTTCTGTGACTGATTCTAAATTGGTTCCTCTGGGAAAGGCTCTTTGTAAGGGCGGCCCTGGTGGAACTTCGGATTCCTTGCGCATTTTGCCGGTGAATGTTTCTGAACCGTTCTTGCGCGATGGACTCTGGATAACCGATATCCGCGTTCCCCTTTATGTCAAGAATGGTTCCTCTGTTTCTCTCCGCAAGAATTTCCGCTTGAATGTCCAGTTCAACGGTTCCGTAAGCGGGGTCAATCCGGGCAAGCGTGCTCTTTCCAAGGTGGCAAACCCTGTAGCGGCTTCCCGTTTTGGAACGTCTAGGGCCAAGTCTATGAAGGCTTTGCGCAAGGAAGCGGACGCCGGTTTGGGCGATGTTTCGTTCCTGGCTAGACTCCAGGTGGGTGACAAGGGCGACAGGAGCATGGCCTCTTTCAGCGAAGATGGCTTGTATGCGGTTCCCTTTAGCGCAATCCGTAATTCGCTTGTGCTGTTGCAGCGTCAAAATGCCATCGATGGTATTCCTGTAGAAAGAATTTGCCTTTATGGTGCGTCGCCCGATACCTTGGCGGATATGGGTCCTGGTATAGAAGAACGCAAGCCGAACCAGATTTTTGAAATTCCCATCGAAGTCCGTGACCATACTCCTGGAGGCAGTACTCCCGATGGCATCTTTAATGATGGCGACTCCATTATTTTTGTCGGCTATGGCAGTGGATTCTGGAAACGTTGCGACCGTGAAGATCCGATGTTCGTGAATGGAAAAATGGATTATTTCCATTCCTATTCTCCGTATTCCTTTTACCAGAAATTCCTGTTCGGCTATAAAAATTCCGGCAAGGGACTCCGCCTGAGTCAAAAGGTGGCGGCTCCTTCGGCGAATGGAAAAGATGTTGCCTGGTTGCGCTATGTCCGTGCCGAAAAAGATGCTCTCTTGCGTGACACCTACTTTGGAAAGGAACTGGACTGGGAAAGAGCGACCGGTAAGGAATGGTTCTGGAAATGGCATGGCCGTTTTGAAACCACCCGTGTCACGTTTTCCAATGACGAAATCAGGGAAATCGTTGACTTGCCTGGCATGGTGGAGGGAGGCAAGCAGTATGTTGCAACGAGCTATTTCCCGCACCGTTCCCTGTGGGCTAATTCGGCAGTCCAGGGCTTCGATCAGGTGGCAAACCTGACGCTTTCGAGTGGCAACTATAAAAAACGCATGGATTCTATTGTCTTTGCTTTGGAAGTGAATGGCCTTCGCGCAGAACGCTATGAGATGGAGCTTATTCCGGGCGGTAATCTCCGCATGGATAATCCGGGGCTTTTGATGCAGGGCAACCAGTATGTTCTTGAAATGCTGCCTAACAACAGACAGTTTGACCGCTTTGACGGCTTTACGGTTGCTTACCAGTGGAACCCTGTGGTTGATTCCGCAGAATGGCTCTTGCCCGGCGGAGCTGTTTCGGGTGTGATCAATGTTCCTGTTCCGGCGCAGACTCAGGTCCTGAAATTCTCGAACCTGAAACCGGTTGGCTTCTTGGCGGCGTCGGGAACGGTGGCGAAGGATAGCATTCCTGCCGGCGAAGATGTAAGGTACTTGGCTGTCCGCGAGAACGTGTACCGTTCGGGACTGAAGGTCGAAGGCATTCCTGATTATGGCGATGGCGTTCTGAAGGATCTTTCGAAGCCCAATTCGAAATTGGAATACTTGATTATCACGCCTACTGAATTTCTGGAACCTGCAAAGGCCTTGGCCGAGTTCCGCAATGACGAATCTTCTGTGAAGGCGATTCCGACTTCGGTGGTGACTCTTGAAGATATTTATGACCACTATACGGGTGGACGTTTGTCGCCGGTGGCAGTTCGCAACTACATTTCTTACGTTTATTCTGTATGCCCGAACTTCCGCTACGTTTTGCTTGTGGGCGCAGGCAATTTTGACTATCGCGGCTTTGACAGCAAGTTGTCGAAATCTTATTTCCCGCCTTTCGAAAAAGAAGACGCTGTGGTCGAAGACTTCTTTGGCGTACTCGATTCCGGAGAAGCGGTGATGTACGGCCGTTATGATTTGGATGTCTCGGTGGGTAGACTTCCGGTTTCTTCGGTGACGGAATTTGCCAACTACATCGAAAAGGCGAAGGATTACGAAAAGAAAGGTGTCATGGACTATTCGGATTGGCGCTCCACCTTGTTGCATGCGGCCGATGACGCTCGAAATAGCGGCATGGACGATATGACGAAGCATACGTGGTACCAGGAATCCGTAGTGAAGGCTCTTGATCAAATGGCCATTTCCAAACAGGAACGCTGGAGTTTCAAGAAGGTCTATTTGCTGGATTATCCGGAAGATGCGGCAAGCCAGAAGAAGGGGGCCGCTGATGACTTCATCAATATTTTGAATCAAGGCGCCCTGTTTACGACTTACTTTGGACACGGTTCCAAGACGGATTGGGCTAGTGAAGGGCTTTTGAAACCGAGCTACATTCCCAAGCTTTCGAATAAGGGCCGTTATACCATTTTGGGATCCTTCTCTTGTACGGTCGGTCGTTTTGACGAAGGTACAAGCCGTTCGCTTTCCGAAGAATTCCTGGTGGCTCCTAATGCGGGTTCTATTGTTTCTATTGGTGCGACTCGCGAAACCTTTGCCGATTATAATTCGAATTTCGGAAAGAGTATCCTGATGAACGCCTTGATGGAAAATGGCGAAACCATTGGCATGGCTGTTCTTAAGACGAAGCGTTCCGTTGGCCTGGACTACGATAGGCAACGCTATAACAATGAACGTTACGTCCTTTTAGGTGAACCGGTGATTCGCATGCCCAGCAGTGATTTCAAGATATCGCTGGATACGCCCCTTGACTCTATCAAGGGTCTGGATCGTATGGCGTTGTCCGGTACTGTAGAAGGCATGGATGACGGCTATATTGATTTGGTGTTGCGTGAAGGTCGTATCTATAAGAGAATGTCCTTGGAAGTGAATAATGATTCCCTCGATGTGTTCTATGATGGGGGATTGATTTATTCTGAAAAGATTCCGGTGAAGAACGGCAAATTCTCTACGAATTTTGTGACTCCCCGCAAGATTTCCATTGGCGACACGACAGCGGAATTTAGCGCTTGGGCCTATTCTACGAACGAAAGTTCTGTCGGCCGTTCCTGGCTCAGGAATCTGGTCATTAGCGGAATCTCGGATTATGCAGATTCGCTGAACGATACGTTGCCGCCGACAATTCAGATTCAGCCTTGTTATGGCGGCGTGGCGACGAATTTTGCTGATGGAGAAACGGTCAAGATGCAATCTCCGGCATGCTTGCAGGTGATTGTCGAAGATTCTACCGCAATCGACTACAGAGAACATGCCGACGAAGGTATTGCCTTTGAAATCGAGGGCGTTCAGGATCCGTTCCACCCGTGGCCTTACCTGGAACAGACTTCGAAGCGCGCAAAATTGCGCATGAACTTTACTTCGGAACAGTATCCTGCGGGCAAGTACGTGTTCAAGGTGTTTGCAAAGGACGTTTTGGATAATGTGTCGACCAAGACTTTGAATGTTGAAATTACGGACGACATGGAAGCCGGTCTTGCCGATGTATTCAACGTGCCGAACCCGATGGGCAAAAAAGGAACAACGTTCTACTTCAAGAATTTGACTCCCGATAACAGAACTTCGAAGGTAGACATCTTTATCTACAACCAGAACGGCAAATTGGTGAAAGTGATTAAAGATGCTGTTTCGGGTGTGACTCATTGGAATGGCCGCGACAATCACGGTCGTCCCCTTGCAAACGGCCTGTACCATTACGTGGTGCGCAGCACCGTGGCCGCTAGTGGTGATTTCGGAAAGAAAACTTGGACTAAAAAACAGAAACTACTTATTTCGAGGTAATTATGGATTTGAGAGAAAAGCCTGGGAAAGTTCAGACTTTTTTGGAATGGATGTTGCGTTTTCGTTTGATTTCGCTCGTCGTAATGGTGATTGCGACGGTCTCGTTTGTGGCTACAGGCTGGGAAGAAATTGTATCGCTCCCGATCGGATCTTCTGAAGCGTTTGGAATGTGGCTTGCCGAAACAGAAGGTGCAAAAGCCTTGTGGGAATCGGCTCGCTACCTTGGCGTGGCAAGCGTTGCTTGCGTGGTGATGTTTGTCGTGTTTGGCGGAGCCCGTGCGGGGATTGCCTCGGTGGTGGCGGCGCTTCTTTCGTTTACAGGCTTGTATGTGCTTGGTGGCGCCGAAAGTATGCCGCTTCCAATGTATGGCGTGTTGGCGCTGGTGGCGATTGTCATGTTCATTTTCGTGAAGCTTTCGGTGGCCTGTGCGCTGTTTCCGTTCGCGGTTTCTTGGCTGTTCCTGAGCGGAATACTTGAGATAGTCTCTTCGAAGTTTGGCGCTTCGGCTGGCCTTGTGTGGGGCGTGCATTCTGCATTTGCCTTTGCTTGTGCAATGGCTTTTGCCGTGGTTGCTGGCAAGCACTTGGCTGCTGGTGTGCCGCAGGCCGGTGCCTTGGTGAAGGCGGCCAAGCAGTTGCTGGTGCCGGTAATGGGTGGTGCCTTGTTGCTCGTTGCTGCCATCACCTTTGACATGGGTGAACGCAATTGGGCTTATGCCGTAATCCAGTTTGTGGCGTATGCCGTATGGTTCTACGTGTTCTTTTTCTCGATTTCGAGCTTTGGCCCGTGGGAACGCCTGCGTTCCGGTAGCCGCCGCGTCGAAATGAAGGACAAGAAGAAAAAAGGCGCTGGCAAAAAGAAGAAGTAAGCCTCCGCTCTACATGCGTGTCCGTGGACAACTTGTAAATGCTTTTTTATGCCATAAACGCCCTTTCTGTGCGAAAAAAGGGTAGATTTATAAAAAAGCGTTGGTGACGCAAGGAGTATCACGGATGTTTGAAATGTCTTCCAGAATTTTGGCTATTCTGTGTGGGTTCGCGGTTTGCGCGTCCGCCGCGGTGGACCAGTGTAAGCCCATCGGCTGGGCGACCCGTTCGGGCCGTACGTCGACCCCCTTCGAAGTGACCGGAGGCGGTAACGCAACCCCCATTACGGTAACGACATTCGCCGATTTGCAAAAATACGCGAAGGATTCCTCGCCGCGAGTTATCTACATCGATGGAACCCTCGGTAGCGGCTGGAGCGGCACGACCGGCGACCGCCTGAATATTACCGGCTCCAACAAGACAATTATCGGCCTTAAACCGGGAACGCTCTTGAAGGCTCCCATCCACATCAGCAAGGCCTCGAACATCATTGTCCGCAACATCGTTATCCAGGGCCCGGGCAGCAACGCCGACCAGGCGTGGGACAACCTCACCATCGAAAACGACGGTTCCAAGAACATCTGGATAGACCACTGCGAATTCTGGGACGGCCAGGATGGCAACGCCGACGTGGTGAAGGGCGCTGACAATGTAACGTTTACGTGGTGCATATTCGGCTACAAGAAAAAGAGTACGCACAACCTCTCGAACCTTATCGGCAGTTCCGACAACGAGCCCGTAAGCGAGGGCAAGCTGAATGTGACCTACATGTTCAACTGGTGGAAGGCTGCAAACCAGCGTAAACCGCGTTGCCGCTACGGGAACGTGCACGTGGTAAACAACCTTTTGACGGGCGATGCAAGCGTTACAGGCGGTACCGACGTGCTGGGTGTTTCGGCAGGCCACATGTGCCGTGTGCGTACCGAACGGAATGTGTTCATCAACGAGGCAAACCCGATTTACACCGGCAACGCGAACGGCACCGGCGTGAACGAGGTAATCGACAACATCTTTACGAACTGCTCGGGCAACACGAAGGGCACGGGAACGTCGTTTACGCCGCCCTACGATTACACAGGCTTCATGCTGCCGGCAAGCGAGGTGGAAGCCGCCGTGAAGGCGAACGCGGGGGCGACACTCAAGAGCCCTACGGAATGTGATGCGAACTATGTGGAGCCGCCGCCTCCGACTCCCGATAAGCAGTACCAGGCCGAAAAGGGCTCCATTACGGGTGGCGTTTCTGAAAGCAGCAACTCGGGCTTTCACGGTGACGGATACGTGAACTTTGACAAGGGCGGAAACGTGGTCGTGCCCGTGAAAGTGGATACCGCGGGCCAGTATAAGTTCGAAATCGATTTCGCTAACGGCTCTGGCGAGGCGCGCAGTCTTGCTGTAAGTGCGGGCCTCGACACCGCGACCGCATCGTTCAAGGCGACGGGGGCGTGGACGACCTGGAATACGCAGGAAGTTCTCGTGAGTCTTGCCGCGGGCGAAAATGCGGTTAAGTTCGCAACAGTCGGCGGCAATGACGGCCCGAATATCGACCAGTTCGAAGTAACGCTTGTGAAGGCGCAGGTGGTTTCGCCGGACACCTCGAAGAAGGATACGACTGTCTGCGACACGAGTTTGGGCGATACATCCAAGACGGCCATCCCGATGCTTTCGGGCTTGTCGCTCCAGCAAGGTGCATACACCGTGAGTGTCTATGCGACCGACGGAAAGTTTGTCCGTAAAACGGAAAATGTCTCGCAGTCGATGCTCCGTAACACGCGTGAACTGACCGCAGGCCTCCCCGCGGGCGTGTACCTGGTACGCGTTACCGCTCCGGGCGTAAGCAGAAGCTACTTTACCGCAGTGAAATAAACGCGAATCGCTTCGGCATGTAAAAGAAACAGCCCCGAAAATCTCGGGGCCGTTTTTATATCTTGCGCTAGGCCTGCGCCGTTTAGCGGTTGCGAAACCTCCGCAGCCTAAATCTTGGCGAGCTTCTTGAGCGTGGCGGCCTTGTCGGTCTTTTCCCAGGTGAAGCGTGCGCCCGTGCGGCCGAAGTGGCCGAGAGCGGCGGTAGCCTGATAGCCCGGCTTCTTCAGGTCAAGCATCTTCACGATGCCGGCCGGAGAGAGGTCGAAGGTCTTGGCGACAATGGCTTCGATTTCGCGGTCGCTGATCTTACCCGTGCCGAAGGTGTTCACGAGAACGGACACCGGCTTGGAGTAACCGATAGCGTAGGCGAGCTGGACTTCGCAACGGTAGGCGAGGCCTGCAGCCACAATGTTCTTTGCCACATAGCGAGCAGCGTAAGCGGCACTGCGGTCGACCTTGGACGGGTCCTTACCGCTGAATGCGCCACCACCATGACGGCCCATGCCGCCGTAGGTGTCGACGATAATCTTACGACCGGTAAGGCCGCAGTCACCGTGCGGGCCACCGACCACGAACTTGCCGGTCGGGTTCACGAGGTAACGGGTCTTCTTGTCCAAAAGCTTGGCCGGAATCACCTTCTTAATGAGTTTTTCGATGATTTCCTTTTCAATCGTGGCGTGCTTGAGTTCCTTGCCGTTCACGAATTCGTCGTGCTGGGTAGAAATCACGACGGTGTCCACGCGGACCGGCTTGTCGTTTTCGTCATATTCAACAGTCACCTGGGACTTGGCGTCCGGGCGGAGCCACTTGATCTTGCCCTGTTCGCGGAGCTTCTGGATTTCTTCCATGAGCTTGTGGGCGAGGCTGATCGGGAGCGGCATCAGTTCCTTAGTTTCATTGACGGCGTAGCCGAACATCATGCCCTGGTCACCGGCACCCTGCTTGTCATCTTCCTTACCGTCGGCGGCCTTGGCGTCCACGCCCTGAGCGATGTCCGGAGACTGCTTGTCCATAGCGACGAGCACGGAGCAGCCCTTGTAGTCGAAGGCGAGTTCCGGATTCACGTAGCCGATACCCTTGATGGTCTTGCGTGCAATCTGCTGGTAGTCAATCACTGCCTTGGTGGTGATTTCGCCGGAAATCACGACGAGGCCCGTGTTCACGAGCGTTTCGCAAGCCACGCGGCTGTTCGGGTCCTGCGCAAGGCAAGCGTCGAGGATAGCGTCAGAAATCTGGTCGCAAACTTTGTCCGGGTGTCCCTTGGACACCGATTCAGAAGTAAAGAGATAATGTGCCATGTAGGCTCCTTAATGTTTTCAGCACCAAAAAGAATGTCGCGTTTTTGAGCATTCCCAAGCGCTGAAAAAACGGGTTTGTGTTTTTCTATGCATAAATGTACAAAAATGCATAAACTCTGACAACTCCAAACAGCCCTTGTGGCGACCAATTTGTTCTTTTTACGGATTATTTTGTATCTTTGCGTTGATTCGCCAAATTGGGAATCTTTTTTATATCCCGCGGCAGGGTTATTGCCATTCCCGAGGGAATATTGCCCCATACATTGTTGTTTGAACCCGCAAAGCGAGCTTTTGCGTTGTTTGCCCCTATGCTTTTGGGGGCGTTACTCTGTTTTACGCCTGTGCATGCCGAAAAGCCCGTGTCGCTGGATTTCGTGGACACGCCAATCGCCGAGGTGGTGCGCCTGATTTCGCTAGCGTACAAGACCCCTGTGCTGGTGGACGATGCTCTCGATTTGAAGGTGACGTTTCATTTAGATGGCGTGGGCGTGCTGGAAGCCTTGACGGCGCTCTGTTCGGCTCACGGGCTTGAATTGGTGCAGCGGGAATCTGTGTTCCATGTGCGGCGTGCGAGTGCCCGCGGCGAACATGAATTTACCTTGCACGATTCGTTTGTTTCACTGTCGGTAAAGGATAAAGAGGTGAATGAATTCGTGCGCGAGTTTGCTTTGAATTCGGGTCTGAATATTTTGGCGGAACCCGGACTTGAAGGCCGCATTACGGGCGAGCTTCGCTCCATGCCTGCCGAGGCGGCATTTCGCGTCATCATGTCTGTACATGGTTTTCGGGTTTGGCGTGAAAATGGAATTCTAAGAGTGAATTCTGTTAATGCGGACAAGCGTACTCGCGAAGGGAGTGCGCCCGACGACAAAATTCGGATTTACAAGGACGGTGACTTGTACAGTGCCGAGGTGAACGATGGCGATTTGGCGCAGGCGCTGAATATGCTTGCCGAGGTGGCGGAATTGAACTTGGCGCTGTACGGCGATATCCGCGAAAGTATGCGACTCAAGTTGCATGCGGTGACGCTTGAATGTTTAATTGAATCGCTGTTCAAGGGGCGGCGCTATAGCTTTGCGCTTGATGGCAAGACTTTGTATGTGAGCGAAGGCGGTACGCACAAGGCGCTTTCGGCAAGCAAACTCTACCCGCTGCGGCATGTCCATAGCGAACGGGCACTCGCGTACTTGGGTAAGTTTGCGCCTAGTCCGAACTTTGTAGCGACCGAGATTAAGGAGCAGAATGCGCTGCTGCTGGGCGGTTCGCATTTCGAAATTCAGATGGCCGTTGATTTGCTCAAGCAGATTGATATCCCTGCGCTACAGGTGACGCTCTCGTGCATTGTGGTTGAATTCAAGCGCGGGCGTGGCTTTGAAATCGGGCTGCACAGCGGTGCCACGCGTAAGAGCGCGGAACGCGATCTTGGCGCGCGAGGCTACTTCGATTTTATGGGCAAGGACTTTTCGGTGGCGGGCGCCTTCGGTAAAATCGGGCTCTTGCCCGACCGCTTTGAATTGGAACTCGCCTCGCTCGAAGAAAACAATCAGGCCGAAGTGCTCGCGCGCCCGCGCTTGACCACGCTCAACGGCAATAAGGCGGAACTCAATGTAACAAATACCGTCTACTACTTGGTGAGCCAAGTGTCTGCTGACGGTTATCCGATTACAGATTACCGCTCCTTTAACGATGGCATTTCATTAGAGCTGACGCCGTCGGTTACGCAGGAGGGAAGAATCACTTTAGAGGTCTCACCTGAAATCAAATCGGCCGGGCGCAGCTCCGGCGACGGCCCTCGCGACATCAGTACGCGGAACTTGAAGACGATGGTGGTGCTGAAAGACGGCGAAACGCTTTGCCTGGGCGGCCTGATTCGAAAAAGTAAATCCGAGGTGCGTTCGGCGGTGCCGTTCCTCGGAAGTATCCCTCTGCTTGGACGCTTATTCAGTTACACCTCCGAAGAGGATGAAGAAAATGAACTTGCCATCTTCATTACGCCTCATGTGGAAAAGGCGGGCTTATGATGGTTTGGCTTGGGATGCACTGCGCGATTCCTGTAGAGGCGAAACTCTTGACGTGGGAATGCATGACCACGTTTGATGAAATCCCGGTGCAAGCGGAACTTGAAAATCTGTTTGAAAAAGAATTTCCGCGAACGTGTTTGCGCTTGCATGAGTGCGGCGGATTTTTTCGGATATGGCACTTGGTCTCTTTCAATTCTGCTGAAGGACGCCGCTCTAGATTTTTGGTGGCGTTGGTGGAGTCTCCGCTTGAAAATAGTAGGCGGGCGTTGCCGCGGCAGATTTGGCTTTCGGCGGCGACAGACCAGATGATTCGCGCGTTGCCCGAAAGCGATAACGCCGGTAATTACTTGTGCTACGCTCACGCAGAAGGTCGGCTTTGCGTACTTGTATTCTTTGAAGGCCGACTATGCCATTGGTCCGAGGAATCGTTTGCGGAAGATTGCTCCCGCGCAACGCTTGATGCGCGAATGAAACAGGCGGTTTCTCGCTTTAGGCGGTTCTTGGAAAGCGATGCGTTGTTTTCGCGGGCAAAGCATTTTGAAGAAATCAACTTGCTAGAGAATGTTGAATCCGATTTTTCGCTGGCGTTATTCAAGCGTGCTTCGCGAGATTCTTTTTGGCGAGGATGCGACCTGCGAAAGCCCGAAGGGAATGCGACGAAGGATTTCACTGCGTTCGCTGGCGCAATGCTTGGACGCAGGACTTTTTGGCTAGTAATTCTTGCGCTCGTATTGTTGCTCGGAAAATTTTGGACTCTGGGCGAGAAGTTGAATCGTGATTCGCTTTTGAATTTGAATGATGTGGTGCCGCCGGAATTGTCGATGCCGGAAATCTCGTTGCTGGAAGTTGCGGCGGAAGAAACCTCGGCTGAGAAACCGCGGGAAATTAGCGTGCCGCGAGAGCGTAAACAACAATGCGTTCTGCCGGAGCTTTTCTTGAAGGGGGTCGTAGGTGAAACATTTGCCGTGGTCGCGGTAGCGGGGGAATCTAGAGAAGTCTTGACGGGAGACTCGTTAGGTCTATTTGAGGTTCGGGCGGTAGGCCGCGACCAGATTATTTTGACTTGCGGCGATTCTAGCATCGTGAAGAAGGTGGGCTCTCATGGTTTCTGATTTTTGCATGAGTAGGCGAGGCGCCGTTTTGCCGCTGGTTTTAGGAATCCTTTTGGCGGTGACGCTCCTGCTGACATCGCTTTTGCAGATGCCGGGCGGGGTGCGACGAGTTGCAAAGCACCGCGCCCAAAAGCAACAGCAGATTTATGATGCGGAATCCGCCCTCATTGCGTACCTGGAGGGCTTTCCGGAGGGGTATTTTAGGGGTGAACCGTGGAATATGAACCTCCCGAAAGTTGAACGTTCGCGGCTAGGCCCGTGGGCGGATTTGTCTGCGAATTTATCGGCACCGCCGGGCGAAGCGTTACAGCACATTCATGTGCTCGCGGGCGTAGCCTGCGACTGCGGCTGTAATATGCTCAAGTCGCACAAGCTCCGACGTGAAATTTATGAGGGCTTTAGGCAACAACTGAATCGCGAAATCACCATGGTGCGGCCACCTCTCGCATTGGAAATCAAGTCCGGAAACCGTCGGCTTATGGGACGGGCTTCAGCCGGTTCATCGGCTAACTTTCAGGCGCTTTGGGTGCAAGAAGGAGACTTGCTGCTGGATTTGGACGGCTACGGAAATTCTGCTCCTCAAGCGTTTTCCGGTCGTTATATGGCCGATGGCTCGATTGATGTGCGTGGGAGCGCTGACTTCGATACGCTTCGTTTGTATGCTCGCGGGCCTATTCACTTACGCGGCTCGCTTCTGCGAGGCTCAATCAAAATCCGGTGGCTGGAAGCCTTCAGTGAAGATCGAATTGAAATTTCTCGGGGCGTGGAGTTCGCCGGTGTCGCCATCGCCCGGCATGAAATCGCCTTTCCGAACGGGGCTCGCAAGGTCGGGGTGCGGTATCCCTCGTTTGTGATGGCGGCTGAATCGGCGAATCTGCCACTAGAATTGGATCAGGATTCTGTCTTGGTTCCTGACTTTATTCCTGGCGATTTAAAACCCTTTGAGTGGAGCTTGAAATGAACGGTAGCCTCAAACCCGGTTTCACCTTGATGGAAGTCTGCGTGGCACTCTCGGTGCTTGCGGCGGGTATCGTCGTGTTCGGCCGTTACCTAGATGGCTTTAACCGTGTCCGGGCGCAGGAGCGTCTGCATGTGAATGAAATCCTTGCCGCGGCGCAGACGATGGAATCGCTTGTTTTGACTCCGCCGGCTTGCCTAGATTCATCTTTTACCTTGAATGGGGTTGACGCCTCGCTGAAGGTGGTGCCTGGTGTAAAACCGCTCGCGTGGGCTCAAGTGGGTTCGCTGCGGAGGCTTGTGCGATGCGTGCGGTGAGAGGCTTTACCCTGATAGAGCTCCTGGTCGCAGTCGTGTCCGCTTCGATCATATCGCTTGCGGCGCTTCAGTTTTATGGGGGCTACCACAGGCTTTACCTGCACTTGTACGGCGACTACCAAAAAGAAACCGCCGCAATCCTTGAGGAACTGCGGCGGATAAATCCTTATTGCTTAGGCGCTAGAATTAAGCGGTAGCTTTTTCTGCCTTGGCTGCGGCCTTTTCAGCGGCGCGGGCTCTGTGCATTTCAAAGAGGTTGCCGATGTAGTGCATGAAGCTCAGCACGCTCACAGAGAGGAAGCCGACGGAATAGAGGGCGAGGAACGGTCCGATAATGAACTTCTGTGCACCGATGTATTCCAAAAGACCGAAGATGCAGTAGACGCCAACGCCGAGTTCGACAACGGCCTGCCACGGGAACTTCTGGGCGTAGTGGCTCTTGGCCTTCTTCTTGGATCCGCCGCTCTTCGGCGTGCGGACGAAGCTGCCCTTGGCACCGATCACGGCAGAGAACACGGCGCGGGAGTTGCTGACTGCAATGCCCACACCCAGAGCCATGAGGATGGGGAGGCTGAGCAGGCGGATCTTCCAACCGGTGTAACCGGAGCAGCGCTGTGCCACAAAGTAAAGAACAGAAGGAGCGATAGCGGCGAGGAAGATAAAGCTGAAACCGACGGTGTAGGCCCAGGTCGGCAGGTGTGCGACCGGTTCAAAGAAGGCGAGCAACGGCCAAGCACAGAGGGCGGTAAACAACATGCAGGGGTGGATCGAGTAGTGCGTCGTGTGGAGGATGGCGCCAATCTTTACGCGGAGAGGAACCTTGGCCTTGAGCACGCGCGGCAAAATCTTGATAGCGGTCTGGATAGAACCCTTTGCCCAGCGGAACTGCTGTGCCTTGAAGGCGTTGATGTCGTTGGGGAGTTCGGCCGGAACGATCACGTCGAACACGAACTTCATCTTCCAACCAGCGAGCTGAGAACGGTAAGAAAGGTCCATGTCTTCGGTCAGGGTGTCGCCTTCCCAGCCGCCACCGCCATAGATGGCCTGCTTGCGCCAAACACCGGCGGTACCGTTGAAGTTCATGAAAAGCTTGCCCCAGCTACGGGCGGACTGTTCCACCACGAAGTGGCCGTCGATACCGATAGACTGTGCAAGGGTAAGACCGGATTCGGTGCGGTTCAAGTGGCCCCAGCGACCCTGGACCAGACCGATCTGTTCGTCCATCACCAGGTAGGGGATTGTCTTGAGGAGGAAGTCCTTCTCGGGGACGAAGTCGGCGTCGAAAATGGCGAGGAATTCACCCTTGGCCACTTCCATAGCTTCTTTAAGAGCGCCGGCCTTGAATTCGGAGCGGTTCGTACGGTGGATCAGCTTGATGTCGTAGCCCTTGGCGGCGAGTTCAGCAACTTTCTTCTTGGCAACTTCGTAGCATTCGTCGGTAGAGTCGTCCAAGACCTGAATTTCGTGCTTATCCTTGGGGTAATCAATAGCGCAAACAGCTTCGAGCAGGCGTTCAACACAGTTGGCTTCGTTAAAGACGGGGAGCTGGGTGGTAACCTGCGGCAGCTCGTCCATGGAGTGTTCGCGGTAGAACTGCAGAATCTTTTTGCGGTCAGAAAGACGTGTAGTGCGGCTGTTCTTCAAGAACAGGTAGATGCTATAGTAACAGCTAAAACCGTAGATGACAAGCCCGATGCCTGCGATGACATAGACAACGAACATGATGTCGAGTAGGATTGTACTGATTGCCATAAAACCGTATAACCTATATGTAAAACCTTTTGCTCCATTCGGAACTTGCGGCCAAATATAGAAACCTGCAAGGAAGTTTGCTACATTGTGGCAGAGATTTTCTTGAAAAAAATATCAAATAAAGACCCCAAATGTCTGTAAAAAACGAAAAACATGCACTTGAAAAGTGGATGGATGCCCAAAAAGGGAATCCTGGCTTCGAAATTGCGCTCAGAAGGCTAATTTCGTTCGCCTGTTCGGAGTGGTACAGACGTGAAAATTTAGTTACGATTCCCCCCGAAGAGGCCCTTGCCCGGGTGCTTGCCGCGAACCTGTCCGACTACCCCCTGGGAAGGTGGTTGGACTCGCCTGCGAGGTTCGCCCCCGAAATTGCAGATTTTTGTGAGCGGACCAAGGTGGACCCTCTGCCGGAAACCCTGAAGGGTGGGGTGCCGACGCTGTTGGACTTGCGCGGGGTCGTTTGCCCGAACAATGCCATGCGCAGCCGCCTAGTGATGTCTGGCCTCCCTGACGGGGCGGAACTGGAAATCTACCTGGACGATGGGTCGCCTATCGAGAATGTGCCTGGAGCCCTAGTCGCCGATGGCCATGTTGTCAAAAAAAGGCAAAAAAAAGAGGGCTTTTGGTCGATTTCTGTGGTCAAACGGCCTGGAAGAGTGTAGATTATAGGAGTAATGGAAAACAGGATACTGATTATAGGCGATGAACTTTTGGGAGAACAGGGCGAGGCTGCCAACCGCTTTGCCGAAATACTCCTTTGTCGCGATGCCAACAGGCCTATCCAGTTTTCTATCAATGCCCCTGCCCCCCAGACTTTGCAGCAACTTTACGACCGCGCCTCGGCCGACATCATCGGTAAAAAGGCGGGGCGGATTATAGTTGGCCTTGGACTCAAGGAATTGAAGCGGGGCGGTAAAGATTATAATGGGGTTTTTGCGGCCTACGAGAAGTTGGCCGACGAAATCCTGAGCAAGACGCTAGCCTCCATTCATTTTCTGACCGTCCCTGAAGACATGTTCCCGGTGGCGCCCTCCCAGTTGACGGCGTTGAACGACTGCATTCGCGGGTTACAACAGAAAGATGAAAAGCGGGTAAAGATTTTGGATTTTGCGGCCTATGTGGCCGATTTCAAGGAAAAACAGCTGGAACGCGGAAAGTTCGGCCGTAGCCTCTATACCGAAGATGGCTCCCCGACATCGATTTGCAATACGTTTATGGCGTTGTTCCTTTATGATTGTATAAAGAAAGAATTGAAATAAAAAAAGGAAGGTACTATGAGCTTGACAGACGATCATTTCGCACGCAAGATTGCGGCCCAGAGCAAGGCCTGGGAAGACACCAGTGACGCTCCGAAAAAGGAACGTACCCGTGAACCTGCCGCCCCCAAGATGGGTATTTGCGACAAGTGCAAGAAGGAAGCCCTTTTGCGCTCCTACCGCTTTAAGGAAACCAGCGTCAGTAACGGCGCCGCCAGCTTCGGCACGGTGACCAAGCACCTTTGCGAAGATTGCGCTCCTAAGTCTCGCGCCCAGAAGGACGCCGAGGTCCCGCAGCTCGACAAGAAGCAGCTGAAGAACCTGATGCGCTCGGCACGCAAGGCTTTGAGATAACCGCTCGCGCCCAATCTACTAAGTACGTACCCAGAGCGCTCGCTCTCGCAACCACGCCTCGTTAATACGAGGCGTTTGTTGCTCACGGAGACCGCTCGAATACAAAGACCGCTCGGCTCTATCGCTTTTTATAAAAAACGGCCCTGGCGAAAGCCAGGGTCGTTTTGATGTATCCGTTTTGCTAGAGTGTATGGATTACATGTTGCTGAAGATTTGGAATCCGCTGTAGGATTCTTGTCCGTGTTCGCTTTGGTCGAGGCCGCGGAGTTCTTGACGTTCGGTAACGCGGAGGCCCATGGTCTTCTTGATGACGTAGAAGATGAGGCTAGCAGCACCGAAGCAGGGAACCGCGTAAGCGATCACGCCGATGGCCTGAGTGCCGAGGGTGTAGTCGCCAGTGATGTCGAAGATACCGACAGCGAGCGTACCCCACACACCGTTCACCAGGTGAACCGAGAGAGCACCGACCGGGTCATCCAAGTGCAGGCGGTCGAACATGAAGACTGCACCGACTACGAGCACACCGGCGATGGCACCGATAATCCAAGAAGAAAGCGGGGAAACCACGTCTGCACCGGCAGTGATAGCGACGAGGCCAGCAAGGCAGCCGTTGAGGGCCATGGTGGCGTCCGGCTTCTTCGAAACAATCCAGCTCGTGAGCGTTGCGGTAATGATACCTGCGACAGCGGCGAGGTTCGTGGTCACGAGAATCCAGCTAGTAGCCTTCGGGTCGCCGGAGAGAGCAGAACCGGCGTTGAATCCCCACCAACCGAACCACAGCATGAACACACCGATGGTTGCGAGCGGAATGTTGTGGGCCGGAATAGCGTGCACCTTGCCGCCGACATACTTACCGATACGGGGTCCGAGAATCATGACGCCTGCGAGAGCTGCCCAGCCGCCCACGGAGTGAACGAGCGTAGAACCTGCGAGGTCATGGAAACCGGCCTTGCCGATGGTGGAGAGCCAGCCACCGCCCCATGTCCAGCTACCCACGATGGGGTAGACCAAGGCAACGTAGACGATGGTGAAGACGAGGAAGGAGTTCAGCTTCACACGTTCGGCGACAGCGCCAGAGACAATGGTAGCCGCGGTTGCTGCAAACATCGCCTGGAACAACCAGTCGGTGAAGAGGGTGAAGTGGCCGTTGTAGGCGGCGGTGAACTTAGAGGGGTCAGCCCAGTCACCGATGCCGAATCCGGCAAATCCAAGTACACCGGAGATCGCGTTGAACGTTCCGGGGTACATGAGGGCAAAGCCGATGGCGGCATACATCGTGATACCTATGGCGGGAACCGCGATGTTTTTGAAAGCGACGTTGGCCGCGCACTTGGCACGAACAAGACCCGCTTCGACACAGGCAAAGCCCAGGCCCATGATAAACACCAACATGGCGCTGATCATGATCCAAATGTTTTCTGTCATAAAGATGGCGTCGCTGACAGGTACGACAGTTGCTGCTTCGTTCATTGTGGAAAATCCTTTTGATTGTGGTTACTGTTTAGCCAATCGCTTCGGGGCCGGTTTCGCCGGTACGAATGCGGATGCACTGTTCGAGTTCGGTAACGAAAATCTTGCCATCGCCGATGGTACCGGTCCTTGCGCCAGCGATAATCGCGTCGATGCAGGGCTGTACAAATTCATCGTTCACGGCAATCTTCAAGCAGATTTTCTTGAGCAGATTCACTTCGGTTACGACGCCGCGGAAACGTTGGTTGTAGCCCTTCTGCTGACCGCAGCCAAGCACGTTTGTGACGGACATCTTGAAAATGCTTTTCTCGTATAGCGCTTGCTTTACGAGGTTTAGTCGTTCGGGTTGGATATAAGCTGTAACGAGCTTCATGTTCCTATCCTTTGTTGAGGTTGTTTTCTTGTTTTGCCCAACCTACTGCAAAAGGCGTGCCAAAATTGAATTTTGACTCCAACCGACAAAAAATGGTCGTATTTAAGAAGAAAATCAGCTTTTGATAATGTATGTTTACAACGTGTGTTTTTCGATAATTGAAATGATAACTGAAATTGTAAAACTTCGCTTTGTGCCTGAAATTATGTTATATTTCGTAGAAAAGCAGGTGAATTATGTCTATCGGAATTCCCGAAATTATCTTGATCGTGGTGGTTGTGCTGCTCCTGTTCGGGGCTAAGCGCATTCCGGAACTGGCCCGTTCGCTGGGTAAAGCTCAGAACGAATACAAAAAGGCGAAGGATGCCCTGAAGGAAGAAGCCGAGGATTTGCAGAAGACTGTCGAGAAGGCCGCCGAAGCGGAAGACAAAAAGTAGAAGAGATCCTTCGACTTCGGCGCTCCGCGCCTTCGCTCAGGATGACACTTTAGTTTCGTATGCAAGAAGCTGAAACCAATTTAATCTCTCATCTGGAAGATCTCCGGCGTGCGTTGTTGCGTTCGCTTGCGGTACTTGCCATAGGCATTGTGCCGCTCTTTTTAGTTTCGCCCTACGTTTTGGAGTGGTTTTGCAGTCAGATTGCTTTGCAGGGTGATTTTCAACTCCATTATTTTTCACCGCTGGAAATTTTTCTGCTGCAGCTTAAAATTGCCGCCCTTTTGGATGTGGTGATCTGCTCGCCGGCTATCGCGTGGAATATTTGGCAGTTTGTGCTGCCAGCCCTCTATGAAAAAGAGAAAAAGTTTATCCGTTCCATTGTGGCGTTGACCTCACTTTTGTTTGTGGCGGGTGTCGCCTTTTGCTTGATCGTTTGCTTTCCGCTGATTGTCAAGTTCGGCATGAGTTTTGCCAGTGATTTGCTGCAGCCTGTTTTTGGCGTGTCGAATTTAGTGAGTCTTGCCCTCTGGCTTTCGCTTGCTTTCGGATGCATGTTCCAGTTCCCGCTGGTGACTTTTGCTTTAATCCGCGGCGGAATTGTCGATTACGAGACGGTATGCAAAAAACGCCCCTACGTGGTAGTGGGCGTTCTCGCTCTCTCGGCGCTTTTGACTCCGCCGGATATTATAAGCCAGCTGGTGCTTGGAATGCCGACTTATCTGCTTTTTGAAGCGGGGCTTCTGGCGGCAAGGCGTTACAAAAAGCCCCGCATGTAATTGCGGGGCAGGCTTAAGAGAATAAAGCCTTTTTTAACATTCGAGACCTTCTCCGCACTCCTGGCAAGTAGAACTGCTTGCGCAGGGGAGGAGTTCGTCTACTTCTTGAATTTCCTTGACTCGATCGTCGTCCTTATATCTTAAGTACTTCACGTTTGTGTAGACTTTGCTCACGGTGAATGTGAGTGCACCTATCTGGAAACTGCTCAATTTTGCGCCGTCAGGGTAAATAACGTCTACGACAATGGTGTCGCCGGAAATTTCGGTGTAAACCGCTTCTATGACAAAGTTGTTAGAGGCGTTGTAACCATCGTCGCGAATCGAAATGGTTCCGTCCTCATTCCTTGCCATCACGACGCGCGGGGTTACTGCCATTCCTTGGCGGGGCGAGAGCGTGGCGTTTCTTGCCTGGGCGCGAGTGTCACTGGAGTCAGGAGGCGGCAGGTATTCCCACTTGCCTTCTACGCACTGGTAGTGACGTTCGTAGAAATACAGCAGCGTGTCCGTGTCGCAGGGTTCCAGGTCGGGCCTGTAGATTCCGTCAGGAATGCCGTCACCGTCGCAATCGCTGCCCGGATCACAGACGTTTACTAGAGTCCAGTAATTTAAAGCGCATCTGTATTCATCGCCGGTAGCGCAGTCGGTAACGATATCGATGTCCGTATCGGAGTTGCAGTTGGCACCTTGTTTCAATGCTTCGTTATCTGAAATGTGACGGCAATTTGCGATTTCCTTGCTGGAGCTTGACTTCGGATTGTCTGTGGATGAGGAAATCGGCGTTTCCGAAGACGAACTCGTGACAATGTCCTTCGAATCGATTACGTTGACCCATTCGTCGTCGGTCTTGCTGGCGGGGCACTTGTCCTTGGCGATGTCCGACTTTGCCGTGGTACGTTCAATGACCGGATCCTCGCTCACGTCACCGCAGTAGCTGAACAGGAATCGAACGATCTGGTTGCTCGTGTTTTCTTCGCAGTTCTTGGCTTCGATATCCACGACCTTCATGGTGTCAGGGGAGATGTATTCCAGCACGTGGCCGGCATACTTTTCGTTACCGTAAAGGTTGAAGGAGTAGAGCGAGCATTCGTTTGTGCCGTTCTTGGTTGCTTCAACCAGGTCGGCGTACTTGGCGGCAGCCTTCGGGAACAGCGCTTCTATAGCGCTGATGTTCTGCTGTACGAACTTGCGGACGCCCTCGCCATCGAATTCCGTGGAATTTGTGGAGCCGTCCATAGCCGGAGTCCTGGAGACCATTTCGCTCTTGTTGAATGCAAGCACGGCCTTGTCGAAGCGGTGCTTGGTCTGCAGACCGTATTGCTGCAGGTAGGCGTCCAGCGAGCCGTCGTTGATCTGCGGAGTCTGTGCATCTCCGCTCGACGAAGAATTCGTCTGCTGATCGTCTACGCTGCTAGAGGAATTTTGATTCTGATCGCCGATGCTGCTCGAGGATTCGGCACCGGGCGTGCCCGAGCTGGAGGAACCCTTGTCGGCGATTTCGTTCAATTCTTCAGATGTTCCGGTGAGATCCTTGACTCCGTCGGAATCGCTGCAGCTGGTGCAGAGGAGGGCGAGTGCGCCCGCGATGCAAATGTTAAGCTTTTTCATTGTTGTTCTCCTTTATGCTTTTGGTAAGCGGGAATAATTGTAAATTCAAACGATAAACCTGTTCGATGTTCTTGTCTTCGGCGGCAATCGCAATAATCTTGCGGCGGAATTCGTCGATCATGCCCACGATGCGGTCGTAAGTGTTCTTGGAAACACCCATGGTCACGCCGCTAAAGTTGCGTTCGCCGGTAGGCAGCTCAAGTGCCGGGGCGGCGAGTTGAGCCATCTGGCGGTGCATGCCGCGGAGTGCGAGTCGGGTGGCATCAGGTGTGCCGCTGACGGAAGTTTCGGATTGCGCGAAAGATCCGTCTTTACCTTTTTTGAGAAGTCCGGTCCTAGTCAAAAAATCGAGCGATTCGCGGACTTCCTGTGCCGAGGTTTCGGCGTAGCACATCTTGGCCATTTCGCCGGGAGTGGCGCCGGGCATCAGAGGTGCAAGTTCACGCATCATGGGGTTGCGCCAGGTGTCGTAATAGGCGAACAGGTCGCCTTCGAGTACGCGCACCTTGTGGACTTTAGCAATTGCGAGCATGTCCTTGTAGGCAGCCTTTTTGGTTTCTTCGCTTGCGGCCTGGCCGAACTTGACCATGGCGCGGAAGTAATCCTGTTCAAATCCCGTGAGTCCCATTGCTGCGGCAACACGTTCTACACCGATCTTGCTGAGCTTGCTCTTTCCGTCGCACACCACCTTCATATAAGAAGAAGAGGTAAAACCGGCGATCTTCGAGAACTCGCGCCACGAGAACGCAGAACTGCGCTTGCGCTCCTCGTAGTAGTCCAGCAAGAACTGGCGGAAGTCTGAATATTCAATAATCGGTTTCATTGTTTTCCATCCTGTTATGCTAAGAATATATCTCTTTTTTATCCGCCTGTCAATACTTTTATGCAACAAAAGTTAAGTTTTTTTATAAAAAATCACAATGTTTTGTGATTCTTTATAAAAAATATTTCTATATGCAACACTCTGTTCAATATAGAGGGGTCCCCGAGAGAAGGACAATTCTCAGACGCCGCGGCGTTCAGGTTCCCAGATTATTTTATGTAACTGGACTTGAAACCGTACGTTGTTTTCGACCATTGTACGGCTGCCCAGTAGCCAGTTCACGATTTCATCGTTAGATAAATTTCCGAAAACGGGCGAAATGAATAGGTGCGGCATGTCGCTTTTCTTTTCCGCGAGGCTTTTGACGACGTTTTCGGTTTCTTTGAGGTCTTCGATTGTGCCTACCACAAATTTGAGGACGTCATTGCTTCCGAGCGTCTCGAGGTTTTCCATCTTCATCTTGGCGGTCATTCCGCTGCTTTTGCATTTCCAGTCCATGGTATAGAATAAGCCGGGAAAATGCCATTTGCAAGGGACGGTCCCGTTGGTTTCGATGTTGACTCGATAGCCGTTGCCGCTTAGCTGGCGGAGCAGTTCCTCTACATCTTGGTGGATCAGGGGTTCACCGCCGGTAAGCGTTACATGGGTTATGCCGCTGTATTCTTTTATCGCGTCTAAAATCTGAGTGACGCTCATTTGTTTGTAGTCAGAACCTTCGACGGCGTACATCGAATCGCAATAGGAACATCGCAAGTTGCAGCCGTGAAGTCTTATGAATACGGCGGGGAGCCCTGTTCGGAGGCCTTCACCTTCGATGCTTCTAAATATTTCGCAAACTTTCATGGACTAAACCTCGTATTCCACGAGATTGCCTTCGCTTTCCTGGATCTGCACCTTGCAGCAGTGGGGGACTTGTTCGCAAATCCAACGGGCCATGTTTTCGGCGGTGGGATTTGCATCCATCACGTCGTTTAAGAACTGGTGATCCAGCCTGCCGTGAACGAGTTCCTTGATGCGTGAAAAATCGACGACCATGCCGTTTTCGTCGAGCGTTTCGGACTGGCAGAACACCGTAATAATCCAGTTGTGGCCATGCAGACCGCGGCATTTGCTTTCGTAGGGGAGCGAGAGCTTGTGCGCTCCCGAGATTTCCATGCGCTTGATGACTCTGTACATATTACGCTCCGTATTCCGTGGTGTCTTCGATGCCCGCTTCGGCGAGGGCTTCTTTTCGTTCGAGGCAGGTGCCGCATTTGCCGCAATGGATTTTTCCGCCCTTGTAGCATGACCAGGTTTGGCTGTAATCGATGCCGAGGGCTTTACCCTTGCGGGCGATGTCTGCTTTAGAAATATTGGTGTAAGGGGCGTCTATAGTAATGCCTGCGTAAGTGCCTGCCGCAATGGCTGCCGACATATTCTTGACGAATTCTTCGCGGCAGTCGGGGTAAATGGCGTGGTCGCCAAAGTGATTTGCCATCATGACCTTGGTGAGGTCGCGACTTTCGGCAAGGCCTGCGGCTACGGAAAGCATGATTCCGTTACGGAAGGGGACTACGGTCGATTTCATGTTTTCGCTGTCGTAACTTCCTTCGGGAATTGCATCTGCGCCTTCTAAAAGCGATGACTTGAAATAGTCATGCATGAACTTGAGGGGAATCGTCAGGTGCGGAATCCCGAGCTTTTCGCAGTGGTACTTGGCAAAGGGGATTTCCTGGTCGTTATGGTTGCTACCATAATCAAATGAAACGGCGAGCGCGATTTCGTCGGCGCGTTCGTAAAGTAGAGTGGTACTGTCCATTCCGCCGGAAAGTACCAGCAAGGCGTTTTTCATGGGGGCTCCTAGTTTTGTTTATAGTCAGGATGGATTTCGAACTGACAGCCCCAAATATAGAAACTTTTCTAATTTTTTCCTTCAAACGGAATTAAGGAAACGCAGTTTCGCTTTTTCTTTGATATGTAGAGCGCCTTGTCGGCAAAAGAAAGCATGTCTGAAACGGTTCCGTCTCCGAATGTTCCGCCAAAACTCATCGTTAGCTTTACATTCGGGTAATCTTTCAGTACGATTTTTTTCTGCCTTGGCGCGCATGTGTTCAAGTCTGTTTTTCAGCACTTCATGACTGATGCCCTTGAACGAAATTAAGAACTCGTCGCCTCCATAACGTACGATGTGGTCTAAATTACGAACCGATGAACTCAGTATCGATGCTACGGCGGTAAGGGCTGCGTCACCACACTGGTGGCCGTAATTGTCATTCACATCTTTGAAAAAGTCGATGTCGGCCATTACGACTGCTTGGCAATTCTGTGATGCGAGTATCTCGTCGAAATACTTACGATTCATCACTTGAGTCAACGAATCCCTGTAGATTTTATCGTTGATTTCTGTGATTTCGTTAGTTTTATCGGTAAAGCCGAATACGGTTGTTTCTTCGCCAGTTCGCACCACCTTCATTTCGACATACTGACCGAGTTCGTTGTGGAATATTTTTGATAAACTATTGCCAACTGGCAAGTATTCTTTAATGTACGACTCGTCAGCCACTTTTCTGAGACTGTCCCGATCTTCTTCAAGAACCGTCGTGTCGAGGAGTTTTTCAACAAGTGCTTTGAAGGTCGGTGGTTCTTTCGTAGAGCCAATAGCGCTTTTGATTCGATCGCTAGTGCGGAAAATTTCCACCTTATCAGTTACAAAATCGACACTGGCAACGGAGGCGTATCCGTTCATGAGGGCATTGATCATGTTTTGTTGTTTGCGGTTCTGCTCCAAGAGCTCTTTCTCTTGTTCCAGCTTTGTCATTTGCGCGTTCACATTTTCGACAATATACAGGACTCGATGTAGAGGTTTTTCGTCGCCAATGCGTACAAATATCGCCTTACTCCAACCGTGAATCTTTCCATGAAAAATTTCTGATATCACATTTGAATCCTTCATGCGTTCTGGCAATGTTGAAAGAATTGTAAAGTTCTTGATGGTTTCAACACTTTCTGGACAAGCAAGATTCGACATGATATTGGTAATGCTTTCTTGTAGAGTGCTACCGCACTTCATGAATTTATCGATGAATTCGTTACTCTTGATAGGGAACGCAGTGTTGGTCTCAAGATCAAGTACATGCATCGAAATGTACAGTTCGGTGACGGCGTGAGTGATAGCTGTGAAAAACTCCGCAGAGTTCACAGGAAGGTCTGCTACAAATTTTTTGTAATTGTCCATAAGATCATTGCTCCCTATACCTGTAAAATATATTCATTTCAATGAAAAAAAATAAGACCTTTTTCTAAAGAGTGGTGTCATTAATGTTTTTATCCACTTTATTTATAGGAAAATTATGTAAAATGTTGCTTGGTGTAGGGGAATTTCTATATTTGGCCGCAAATGAAAAGGCTACTTGATTTTGATAGTGAGCATTTGTGGCACCCATATGCGGCGCTGAAGAATACTCCGGCCAGGTTCCTTGCAAAATCCGCTCATGGAACGACGATTGAAACGGCCGACGGCTTAAAACTGATTGATGCGGTATCGAGTTGGTGGTGCATGGCGCACGGGCATAACGCCCCTGAAATCGTCGAGGCGATTCAGAAGCAGAGTGAAAAAATGTGCCATGTGATGTTTGGCGGCTTTACGCACGAACCTGCGATTGAACTTGGCGAAAAACTGGTGAATTTTTTACCGGAAGGTCTTAACAAGATTTTCTTTGCGGATTCAGGAAGCATCGCCGTGGAATGCAGCGCCAAAATGGCTGTGCAGTACCAGCATTCGCTGGGCCGCTCGGAGCGTTGCAAGTTGGTTGCCTTGAAGGGCGGCTACCACGGCGACACCGCAGGCGCGATGGCTCTTTCTGACCCTGACGGAATGCATACGCTTTTCCGCGGAATCATGCCGCATCATTATTTTGCGGAACGCCCGAATTGCCGATTTGACGAGGCTTGGAATCAGGCGGATTTTGCTTCGATGGAGCGCGTTGTCGAGGAGCATAAGGATGAAATCGCTGCCGTGATTTGCGAGCCCGTGTTTCAGGGTGGAAACGGTATGTGGCTTTACAATGCGGGCTACTTGAAGGCGCTTCGCGAACTTTGCGACCGCTACGGCATCCTGTTGATTCTGGACGAAATCGCTTCGGGTTTTTATCGCACGGGCCCGCGATTTGCGATGAGTCATGGTGGTGTGAAGCCGGATATCATGTGCATCGGTAAGGCGCTCACGGGCGGAAGCATTACCATGGCGGCCTGCGTTGCGTCCGAGAAGGTTGCCGAAACGATTACGAATGGCAAAATTCCGGCCTTTATGCATGGCCCGACGTACATGGCGAATCCGTTGGCATGTGCCGCGGGAATTGCTTCGCTTTCGCTGTTTGAAGGTCGCGATTATGCCACGAGTGTTGCTCGGATTGAAAAGCGCTTGAAGCAGAATCTGGAGCCGCTCCGTGCGCTTGAAAATGCGGCGGATGTGCGAGTACTTGGTGCAATTGGTGTCTTGGAACTGAAGGTGAAACCTTCGGCGGACGATATTCTGCATGTGATTCGCGAAACTGGCGTGTGGCTTAGGCCATTCTGCAATTACGTTTACACGATGCCTCCGCTTATTACGACTGATTCTGAAGTTGACCGCATTTGCGAAGCCATCAAGATGATTGGTGAGTGTGAACCCGCGCCTGTCGTAGAAGGTGAAGACGAATTTCACGAATAAGGAGATGCCCGGTCATGCCGGGCATGACAAAGTGAATGGAATACTATAGCTTGAAAATGCGTGCCTCGCAGCAGGTGGGCGAAGGCAAACAGAAACACGAACAGCATATTTCCGGTGCCGAACGCATTGTGGGCCGGGACTCCGTAGAGGCAGTGTGTACGGCGATGGTACGCCGCGCCATGAATCATTCCAAGGGCGACCCGGATTTTATCAACGTGAAAATCGAAAAGGTTCACGAAAACGATATTCGGATTTTGAAGGCTTTGCCTGTAACGCGCTTTGATGTAGATACGTGGCAGGAAGGGCTGGACAAGGCTTTTGGACTGATCACTCCGCTGATGGGCTCTGGCTGCGGGCTCCGTGAAAAGTTGCAGGAACTCTTGCGGGTGACTTTCCCGATGCGTGGCGCGATGCTGTACGATATCTCGACGGGCGAACGCCTGGAACCAGACCACGAACGCGGAGTGCGTGCGACTTATATGGATGCTCTGCATTCGAGCGAAGTCGATGGCTGCAAGAATCACTTTAACGAAGCGATTGTGCTTGCGACCAAGGTGGCGAATGCTCCCGGAATGGTGGCGGAATTCTGCGTGAGCGATGACCCGAATTACGTGACGGGCTATGTCGCGAGCAAGGAACTCGGCTATGTGCGCATTATGAAGATGAAGGAAATGGGCGATGAAAACGGAGGCCGCATTTTCCTGTTTGATTCGCGCAAGGCTTCTGCCGAAGAATGCATCGAGTACTTGCAGAAGAAAAAGGTATTAGTGGATGTCTCCGCAAGTCATCCTGGAACGAAGTGACGGGATCCAGAGAAAATTAGCATGAAAGAGAAAATTTTAGACTTATTTACAAGAGATGCGTTAGAGACTGCGCGGGCGAATAATACTTATCGCTCGATGCGCTTGATGGAAACGCCTGAATCGTCGCGTGTGAAGATCCGTATGCCCAATGGCGTTTCGCAGGAACAGGTTCTGCTTGCGTCTAATTCTTATCTGGACCTCGCGAACATCGATGAACTCAAGCAGGCGATGGCCCAGGCTGTTTTGGAGTGGGGGACTGGTAGCGGTGGGGCTCGGCTTACGACGGGCAACAAGACTCCGCATCAGGAATTGGAAGAGTTTATCGTAAAATTTAAGGGCGAAGAATCCGCTATCACGTTCAATACGGGCTATATGGCGAACATCGGCACGATTTCGGCTTTGTGCGGCAAGAACGACTTTATCTTTAGCGATGAACTGAATCACGCCAGCATTATCGATGGTATTCGCCTTTCCCGCGCCAAGTGCTTTGTCTATAAGCACAACGATATGGCGGATTTGCGGCGTGTGATTCAAGAAGCGGATAAGTCTAGAACGGGCGAGTCTGCGTTGCCGGTTCCTCGTAAGCTCATCGTGACCGATGCAGTATTCAGCATGGACGGCGACCTCGCGAATCTGCCGGAACTTCTGCGCATCGCGAAAGAAACGGATTGCCTCTTAATGATCGATGAAGCTCACGCCACGGGCGTGCTCGGCAAGACCGGGCGCGGGCTTGCCGAACACTACGGCTGTGCTCACGCCGATGTAACCGTCGGGACTTTGAGCAAAGCCGTCGCCGCCGAAGGCGGCTTCGTGGCGGGTAAGCAGCAACTGATTGATTTTCTCCGCAACAAGTCTCGCAGCTTTATCTTTACGACGGCGATGGCTCCTGCTGTTGCCGCGGCAGCCTGCAATAACTTGCGCTACATCGATACGCATCCTGAACGCGTACAAAATCTGCGTGATAACGTGAAATTTTTCTGCGATGCCTTGCAACGCGAGGGCGTGAACGTTGAACTGTCTCCTTCGGCGATTGTTCCGATTGTCATCGGCGACGAAGCGAAGGCGATGCAGATTTCTGCGAAGCTTCAGGAACAGGGAATCCTGATTCCTGCGATTCGCTATCCGACGGTCGCCAAGGGGCAGGCCCGCTTGCGCGCAAGCCTGATGGCAACACATACGCGAGAACAACTTCAAACCGCTGCGTCCATAATTGCGCAGGCGGTAAAAGAGGGTGTATGAATAAGGGATATTTCGTTACAGCAACAGGGACCGATGTCGGTAAAACTTTTGTGACCGCCCTTCTCGTTAAAAAGTGGCGTGATTCTGGTATCGATGCGGGCTATTACAAGGCCGCCCTCAGTGGCGCTGAATTCCGCGACGGCAAATGGGTCGCCGGTGACGCCGATTACGTGAAACGCATTGCGAATCTTCCCGATACGCAGGAACAGCTCGTGAGCTATGTCTATAAAGAAGCGGTCTCTCCGCATCTCGCTGCCCGCAAAGAGGGAAATCCCGTGGAATTGGCGAAAGTCAAAGCCGATTTTGAAACTGCCTGCGCTCGCCACGAGTTCATTTTTGCCGAAGGTAGCGGGGGAATCATTTGCCCCATCCGCTATGATGGCCAAAAGATTTTCCTCGAAGACATAATCAAGACCGTGAATCTCCCGATTCTCGTAGTGACGACGGCGGCGCTCGGCTCCATTAACGCCTGCGTGCTCACGGTAGAATATGCTCGTAGCCGCGGCCTAGACATCCGCGGGCTCATCGTGAATCGCTACGGCTCTAGTGGCAACCTGGAAATGGAAGATGACAATATCCGCATGATGCAGGATTTGACGGGCCTCGAAATCCTAGCAAAAATAAAAGACGGCGACACCGACCTAGGCGTGCAACCGTTTTAAAGTTCGATATAATGCGGGATAATGTCCTCGTAGTTCCCATCCTTGAGTAGGAAACCCTTGGGGATCACGCCGAGTTGGGTAAAGCCGAGCTTCTTGTATAGCTTGAGTGCTGACGTATTCGTCGCGACGACGGCGTTGAATTGCAAAATCCTGAAGCCGATTTCCTTTGCCTTCGCGAGGCAATCCTTCACGAGAAATTCACCGATGTGCTGGCCGCGCTTGTTCTTCTTGACGGCGTAACTTGCGTTTGAAATGTGCCCGCATCGCCCGACATTGTTCGGGTGGAGAATGTAGAGCCCGACCACTTCGCCGGAGTCCACATCGATAGCGATGCCCGTGAATGACTGCGACTTGAAAAAGGCGTCTCCCGTCTGCGGGTCAAGCAAATCCATTTGCGGAAACGCGATGCCGTCTTCGACAATGTCGTTCCAGATTTCAATCGCGTCGTTGATATACTTTGTATTATATTGTTCAATTTTAAGCATGAGAATGATCTCCTTTTTTTATTCCCCCAGCACGTGCCGGAGCGTGTCGAGGAAAAGTTCGCCCGCCCGCGTGAACTGCTGGCCCCGCCGCCAAATGATGTACATGTTGGTGGTGAGCTCGGGCATGAGCGGCCTGAAACACAGGCGCGAACTGCGGCTCGTATCCACCAGGCCGTCGAAAGTGAGCAGGTAGCCCGTGCCCTCTTTGGCAAGCACCGAACCGTTGTACGAAAGATCCAGCCCCACAATCACGTTCAGCCTCGAAATATCGTCGCCGAACCATTTCGGCAAATCCGCCACCATCGCCTGGCGCGACGCCAACAGCGGCTTGTCGAGCAAGTCCTTCGGCTCAATAAAATCCCGCTTGGCCAAAGGATCGTCGCGGCGCATCACCACGCCCCAGCGGTCCACCGAACGCACCGCAAGGCAGTTGTACTTTTCCAAATCAACGTTATCTACAACCACCGCGAAATCGAAAATGCCCTTGTCCAGCTTTTCCAGGGCGCGCTCGCTGTCGCCCGAATATAAGTTGTACTTAATCTTCGGATAGTCGTCCTGGAGAATCCCGATGCACTTCGAAAGAAAATTCACGTTCCGCGATTCCGCGCAGGCAATGGCGATTTCACCCACCACCTCGTCTTCCTTCAGCGACTTGAAATCCTGCACCGTCCTGTCCGCCATCGAAAGGATGTCCTCTGCACGCTCCCGCAAGAGTTCCCCCGCAGGCGTCAGCCGAATCGCGTAGTTCGTGCGCTCGAAAAGCTTCTCGCCCAGTTCCTCCTCCAACTCCTTGAGCTGGCGACTTACCGTCGGCTGCGTCACGCAAAGATTATCCGCCGCGCGCGAGACATTCCCCAACCGCGCCGCCTCCAGAAAATACCGCAAAACTCGAAGTTCCATACCCGAAAACTAATAAAATTCAAGCCCCGCAGGTATGAAATTGTAAAAATAATGCCCGAAAGGAATAACTAAGGCTTGTGAAAGCTTATTTTCTATGCCTTATAAGCATATCTAGTTATGAAAACAAAGTATTTGCAATATCTAAAAAATGAAGGTATATTTGAACATGTAAAGACTTCAACCGAGAGGAACCTATGAAAAAAGTATTGGTCTTGTCCAGCAGCTTGCGCAAGGGAAGCAACTCCGAAACCCTGGCGCAGGAGTTCGCGAAGGGTGCCGCCGAGGCGGGCAACAAGGTGGATTTCGAATCGTTGCGCGGCAAGAAGATCGGCTTTTGCATGGGCTGCCTCGCTTGCCAGAAGAAGGGCAAGTGCGTCATCAAGGACGACGCTCCCGCCATCACCAAGAAGATGGAATCGGCTGATGTCATCGTGTTCGCGACGCCGATTTACTATTACGAGATGAGCGGCCAGCTCAAGACGATGCTCGACCGCGCAAATTCCCTCTATTCCAGCGATTACAAGTTCCGCGAGATTTACCTGCTCACGTCTGCCGCCGACACCGACGCGAAGGCCATGAACATCGCGAAGCGCGGCATTGGCGGATGGATTGCCTGTTTTGACGGCGTGAAGCTCAAGGGCGCCCTCTGCGCCACGGGTGCCGAAAGCGCAGGCGATGTCAAGAAGAATTCCGCGCTCCTGAAAAAAGCGTTCGCCATGGGAAAGAAAGCTTAACCACAAGGAGATAAATCATGAAATCCAAATTCTTTAAAGCGGCGTTTGCCGTGGTTTCCGCATGCACCCTGATGGCATGCTGCCCCGAAAAAGAAAACAACGCCGCGCATGATGCGGCCAAAACCGCCGCACCGGCAACAGAAGCGGCACAACAGACAAAGGACGAAAATATGAACAAGCTCACGCTCACCGCCGAATGGGACAAGGTTTTCTCCAAGAGCGACAAGGTCGAACATTCCAAGGTCACTTTCAAGAACCACTTTGGCATTGAACTCGCCGCCGACATGTTCGTGCCCATGGACACGAGCCTCAAGGTGAACGGCAAGTTCCCGGCGATTGCAGTCTCGGGCCCGTTCGGAGCCGTCAAGGAACAGTCCAGCGGCCTTTACGCCCAACAGATGGCGGAACGCGGATTCCTGACCATCGCATTCGACCCGAGCTTCACTGGCGAATCGGGCGGCGAGCCGCGCTACATGAACAGCCCGGACATCAACACCGAAGACTTCATGGCGTCCGTGGATTTCCTCTCGACTCGAGACGACGTTGACCCGGAACGCATCGGCATCATCGGCATTTGCGGCTGGGGCGGCATGGCGATTAACGCCGCCGGCATTGACACCCGCGTAAAGGCGACGGTTGCTTCGACCATGTACGACATGAGCCGCGTGACCGCAAACGGCTACTTCGATTCCGCCAACAACGCCGATGCCCGTAACGAAGCCCGCAAGGCTTTGATGGCCCAGCGCACCAAGGATTTCAAGAACGGCACATACGACCTGGCCGGCGGCGTGGTGGACCCGCTCCCGGCCGACGCTCCTTACTTTGTCAAGGATTACTACGCCTACTACAAGACTCCGCGCGGCTACCACAAGCGCTCCCTCAACAGCAACAAGGGTTGGGCCGCCTCCGCAGGCACCTCGCTCATGAACACGAAACTCCTCGCATATGCCGACGAAATCCGTAACCCGGTGCTCATCATCCACGGCGAAAAGGCCCATAGCCGCTACTTCGGCGAAGGCGCGTTCGAAAAGATGACCGGCAAGAAGGCGAACGTCCCCGCAAAACTCGACGCCACCAAGAACTGGAGCAAGACCGTCGGCAACAAGGAACTCCTCGTCATCCCCGGAGCCTCCCACGTGGACCTCTACGACAACCTGGAAAAAATCCCCTTCGAAAAGCTGAACGAATTCTTCAAGACGAACTTGAAGTAAGCAAAATCCATCTAACCGCGACGATTATCGCTGCTGTCCAAGGTCACAAATTGTGACCTTGGTTGCTTTTTGAGATTATTTACGGCTCAGTTAGAAATTGCAGCTTCCCGGCGTGCGTCGCGGTACTTGTGCAGGCCTAGCATCACGCGGCGTGCAATCGGTTGCGCGATCAAGATTTCTACCGCAAGCGAAATGGCAAAGTTACGAGGCCACTTGTAAAAGAAGTTTACCAACGGCTCCATTGTAATTTCGCGGTTTCCGACCCAGGTACCTACAATCGTCAAGATGATGGACATCAGGAAAACCGTGCACATAATGTTGAGTGTAATCACTGCGTGGAAGCTGTCGCCTTTCTGCGTGAGTTTTGAAGTCAAGAACGCCGCAGGCTTGTACGTGACAAGCACCGTCGCGATGACGCACGGCCAGAGTATCGGCATAATCGGGAATACGTGCGCCCAACTTTCCATGCTAAAGCCCATCTCGAAACAGGTGATGAGCGGCGCGATGATGTTCATCGAGATAATCGAAAGCGTCACGAGAAAAAGGGTGAATTCGCGTTTGCAGCGCGGGAGTTTCATGTAAAAGTCCATTTTAACCTCTTTTGTTGCGGGCCCTGCGCAATAAAAAAGGCGCAAAACCCTGATGTTTGAGTTTCACGCTGAACCATTATACGCAATGAAATTTCGTGCCCATAAATAAAAATATTTTTTGGCTTTGTCAAGAACTTGCCAACGGAAAAATTTTTTCCTAAATTCGCTTGCGAAATCAACGTGTAGCGGTCCCGCATAAGTCCAGTTGTAAGGCTTTGCGGGCTTTTTTTATGGCGATTCCGTGCGGTTTCGCCAAGAGGAATTTATGAGCGGAAAACAGAAATTCACTTTCCTTATGCTGCTGCTTGGACTGCTTTCGGCATTTGGCCCCTTCGTGACAGACCTTTACTTGCCGGCCCTGCCGAGCCTTGCCGATTACTTTGCGGCAAGCCCATCGATGGCGCAACTGAGCCTCACCATGAGCATGCTCGGGCTTTCGGTGGGGCAACTCTTTGTAGGCCCGCTGAGCGACAAGTACGGCCGCAAAAAGTTGTTGCTAGTTTGTCTGTTGCTTTTTGTTTGCGGGACTGTCGCCTGCATTGTCGCACCGAACATCGTAACCTTCAACGTGTTTCGTTTGTTGCAGGGCATGGCGGCGTCCGGCGGCATCGTGATAGCGCGTTCCATTTCGGCGGATTCCTACCGTGGTCCCGTCCTCACCAAGTTCCTTGCCATGGTGAGCGCGGTGAACGGGGTCGCTCCGATTATAGCCCCGGTGCTAGGCGGATTCTTGCTGAATTTCATGAGCTGGAAGGGAACTTTCGCTGTGTTACTCCTGTATGGGGCTCTGCTGCTCTTTATGTTAGGGAAATTCCAGGAATCGCTCCCGGCAAAACGACGCAGCAAAAAATCTGTCTTTGCGAGCTTTAGCTTGTATGCAAAAGTATTCAAGAACCGCGCCTACGTATCGTATTTCTTGGTATGCACATTCCCGATGATTATCTTGTTCGGGTATATCGCGTCTTCGCCGTTTATCTACCAAAAAATCTACGGCCTTTCGCCTGTCGGCTTTAGTCTGTGCTTTGCGCTGAACGCCGTTTTCACGGCCATCGGTTGCGCGTTGTCGGGTAAAGTCGGCAACGAATTCAAGGCCCTTAAAATCGCGGGTACGGGAATGTTCGTTTTCGCAATTGCTGTTGCTGCCGCACTCATGACGCACGCTTTACTCCCGCTTCTGCAGGTCGCCTTCATGGGGCTTACGTTCATGTTCGGCATGAGTCAGCCCCCGGCAAGCGCATTGGCATTGAATGCGGAACGCGCAAATGCAGGCACCGCAGCCGCGGCCATCGGGGCATCGGGCTTCTTGATGGGCGGAATCGTCTCTCCGCTGGTCGGCATGGGCGACATTGCCACAAGTGTTTCGATCGTCCTAGTTGTGGGTGCCGTTTTGACGCTTGTTTCGGTTCTCGCCATCGGTTCACTATGCGCAAAAGGCATAGTGAGTCATAGCAAATAAGTATTTTGAATTGCTTGCACAATTATTTATATTGTGTATATGCGAAACATTGTCCTTATAGCGTTGTTCTTTCTGGTGGCTTGCAGCGATGCCGCGAACCATTCAACACAACCTGAAACCCAGACGCCGAAATCGTCCGCCAATTCATCCGCTCAAACGGAGGCTCCCGTGAAACTCAAGATCCATGTGAACGATACCACCTTCACGGCAACGCTCGAAGAAAATTCCTCGGCCGAGGCCTTCGCCGAATTTCTCATGCAGGGCGACATGACGCTCGACATGCACGACTACGGCAGTTTCGAGAAGGTGGCCGACCTGCCGCGCAGTTTCCCGCGTAACGACAAGCAAATCGACACCGATGCAGGCGACATCATCCTTTACCAGGGCAATTCCATCACCATCTACTACGACAAGAATTCCTGGAACTTCACCCGCCTGGCCCGTATTGACAACGTGAACAAGAAACGCCTCCAGCAGATCCTCGGCAAAGGGAACGTGAAGGCGACATTCTCGGTGGAATAAACAGCGAAAGCTCTAACTAACCCTTGTTTTTGTAACCAAATTTTTATTTTAAATTTCTAGTTGTTCTATTGACATTACAACGACAATTGGATATATTTTGTGTTGTAACAATTAAAGAACAATAAAAAAAATAAAAAAGGGCATGACCCAAGGAGACTCAAAATGGAAAAGAACAACTTCAAGACCGTAAAACTTGGTAAGGGTGTCATGGAAATCTACGATTTCGGCGCGGTCAAGCTGCATGCCTACAAGACAAATGACCTGATAACCGACGAATGTTTCTTGCTGGAAAAGGGCGGCAAGATGTTCATGGTCGAAGCCCCCTGTTTCTTCGACAACATTAGGGAACTGGAAGCCTACATCAAGGGCCTTTCGGTAGAATTCGTGGGAACGGTGATTGCCTACCATGGCGCGGGCGCGACCTTCATGAAGGGTGCTCCCGTGTACAGCACCCGCCATGCCGACGATTACAACCATAACGGAGGCGGTGCGGCCCTGGTCAAGAATTTCACGGCGGCTTTTGGCGATGCTTTTGACAGCTCCATTTACGCGACGACAGACTTTATCGAAGGCGAGAATTTGAATCTCGCGGGCATCGACATGCGCATTGTCGCGACCCAGGAGGCATTCGATATCGAATTTCCCGAAATCAACGTTGTCTACACCCACATGATGGGCCACGACGTCCATTCCATCGTGGCAGGGAGCAAGCACGCCGATGCCATCATCGCGCAGCTCACGGATTACATCGATCGCGGAATTTCCCTGATTCTCACGTCACACTACACGGTGGAAAATCTGGAAGATGCGCGTGCTAAAATCCAGTACCTGAAGGTGATGAAGAATATTGCCCTCAAGAACGTGAACCCGGCGGCATTCAAGAGCGCCATGAAGCAGGAATTCGCGAACTACTCCGGCGAAAATTACCTGGACATGACGGCGGGAATGTTCTACAAATAGGCCAAGGCACGCGTGATCGCGGGCAACAATTGTTAAATTGTGGATTATGAAAGTCAGCGTTCGTTTTACGGCGGCGGTCCATACCTTGCTTTGCATCCACTTCTTCGAGGGTGCGGAACGGGTGACCTCGGAATTCATATCGGGCAGCACCGGCGTGAATGCGGTCATCATCCGCAAGGTCCTTTTGCAGTTGCAAAAGGCGGGCCTGGTAGAGACGGCTCCTGGCGTAGGGGGCTCTCACCTTGCGCGTCCTGCCGACAAGATAACGCTCCTGGATGTCTACAAGGCCATCAACGATAACGACGAGGAACGGATCGTCTTCAGTTTCCACCCGGAACCGAATCCGCTGTGCCCTGTAGGCAGGAACATCCATCGCCTGTTGGACCCGGCCCTGAATTCGGCGCAGACGGCTCTGGAAATGGAACTGGAGAAGACGACCCTGAAGGGCCTCGCCGCACAACTCAAGACCGCCCCTGAGTCATCCGGGAGGAAACATGAACCAAGCAGAGCGCAGACTATTCCTGATAAAGTATCTACTGGCGGAAAGTCCCAGGTACAGCGGCACGACCATCCCCGCGGACGCCGAAGGACAGAAAATCCTGCTGCGTTCCTTGATGAACGTGCGGGAGGCCGCCCCCGCAAGCGATGAATTCTACAGGATTCAGGACGAATACCTGCAGGAATCCATCCGTGACCGCGGAATAACGGATGTCGCGGACATCGAAAGTATCGGCAGGCGCTTCAGCGCAGGTGCGCCGGACTTGTTTGGCGATTCCTTGTTCCTGTGGCGCGGCGACATCACCACCCTCAGGGTGGATGCAATCGTGAATGCGGCCAACAGCGGCATGACGGGTTGCTGGCAGCCTTGCCACAGCTGTATCGACAACTGCATCCACACTTTCGCGGGAGTTCGTCTCCGTAGCGCTTGCGACGCCCTGATGAAACGGCAAGGGCACCCCGAACCCACGGGACAGGCGAAAATCACGCCGGCCTACAACCTGCCCTGCAAATACGTGTTGCACACGGTGGGGCCAATCGTGGGCTACGGCCTTACGGAACGGGACTGCAAGTTGCTGGAATCGTGCTACAGGAACTGCCTCGATGTTGCGGCCCGGAATGGTGTGGAATCTGTCGCCTTCTGCTGTATTTCTACAGGCGTATTCCGTTTCCCGCCGGAACGTGCTGCCCAAATCGCGGTGGATACGGTGCTGGAATGGAAACGCCGTTCGCAAAAACCCATGAAGGTTGTCTTCAACGTTTTCAGTGAAAAGGACGAGGCTATCTATGCGCGGATTTTCGAAAAGTTCAACGGATGATTTTTCTGCCGAAGTGCCGAGACTGAAAGAGGCGCTGGCAAGGGCGGATGCCGTCGTCGTGGGCGCGGGCGCCGGACTTTCGACATCGGCGGGATTTACCTATTCCGGGGAACGCTTTGTCAAGTACTTCGCTGACTTTTCTGTAAAGTACGGCTTTTCGGACATGTATTCCGGCGGCTTTTTTCCTTACGGCACACCCGAAGAAAAGTGGGCCTTCTGGAGCCGCTATGTCATGATAAACCGTTATATGGCCGCCCCGAAACCCGTCTACGAAAATCTCCTGAAAATCCTACAGGATAAGGATTACTTTGTCCTTACCACCAACGTGGACCACTGTTTTCAAAAGGCGGGCTTTGACAAGGATCGGCTTTTTTACACCCAGGGCGATTACGGGCTTTTCCAATGCAGTAAGCCATGCCACCCCTGCACCTACGACAACGAAAAGCAGATTCGTGCCATGTTCGATGCCCAGAAATTTTCGGAAGAAACGGGATTGTTCGGCGCCATGACCGTCCCTGCGGAACTGTTGCCCAGGTGCCCCATTTGCGGCCGCCCCATGTCCATGAACCTGCGCTCTGATTCCACCTTCGTAGAAGACGACGGCTGGCATCGTGCTGCAAAACGTTACCGCGAATTTCTCGACAGATGTAACGCCATGCGCGGCGGAAACGTGCTGTTCCTGGAACTGGGCGTAGGCATGAACACCCCCGGAATCATCAAGTACCCGTTCTGGCAAATGACCGCCCTGAATTCGAACGCCACCTACGCCTGCATCAACTACGGACAGGCCTACGCTCCCGACGATATCGGAACCCGCTCGATAAGCATCGACAGCGATATCGGCGAGGTGGTGGCGTCTCTCTTCTAGTGCTCTAGTCGGTGTTCCCGTCGCAACCTGAAACTCAGACGCCAAAATCGTCCGCCAATTCATCCGCTCAAACGGAGGCTCTCGTGAAACTTAAAATCTATGTGAACGATACCACCTTCACGGCGACGCTCGAAGAAAATTCCTCGGCAAAGGGAACGTGAAGGCTACTTTCTCGGTGGAATAAACGTTTTCTTGTCACCTCAAGAAAAAAGATACAATTATTCTCTTGCTTTTTTTTAATAATGTTTGTATATTTACGAACAACGAACAGGAACCGAAATGGCCAAAAAAAGCAAATACTGTGAAGAAACCGAGACTTTGGCGAGGTATGCCAAGGCTTTGGCGCATCCCGCACGCATAAGTATCATGCAGTTCTTGGCCAAGCGCAATACCTGCTATTTTGGCGATATCCACGAAGAACTGCCCATTGCGAAGGCCACGGTTAGCCAGCATTTAAAGGAACTAAAAGAGGCCGGTTTGATCCAGGGTGAAATCGAAACGCCCAAGGTCAAGTACTGTATAAACAAAAAAAACTGGAAAAAGGCCCAGGCACTGTTCGGTGATTTTTTCAATAAGGATTTTTGCGATAGGGGATGCGATTGCTAAAAAATTTTACCATATATGTTCGTTATTCTACGAACTACAAACAAAAAAAGAGGAAATAATGAAAAACATAAAAATACTCATGAGCCAGTGTGGCTGCAACATTGCTTTCGCCGAATCTGTTGAAAAAATCGTTAAGGAATCGGGCCTAGATGCTTCAGTTTCCCGCATTGACGATGTTGTCCAAATGCTTCCGTACAATGTCATGACTTTACCCGCGCTTGTTATCGATGAACGGCTTGTGTCCACAGGTAAAATTAGCGAAGATAAAATAAAAGAACTTATCAAAGGTGAAATATGAAGATACTCTTTCTTTGTACAGGCAACAGGTGCCGTAGTCAAATGGCCGAAGGATTTCTCAAGGCACTGGATTCGTCGTTGACCGTATGTTCTGCAGGAACGTTTCCGGCAAAGAACGTGCATCCGACTGCAATCGAAGTGATGAAGGAACGAGAGGTTGACATTTCCCTTAATAAGCCAAAAAATGTATCGCAGTATCTTGATACATCGTGGGACTACGTTGTCACCGTCTGCGACAAGGCGAAAGAAAGTTGTCCGATTTTTTTTGGGGCAGTCAAGAACAGAATTCATCTTGGCTTTGATGATCCTGACGCGTTCAGAGGGACTGAAACCGAAATTCTGCAGGAATTTCGTCGTGTAAGGGATGAAATAGACATGGCAGTAAGGGCTTTCTATGATACAATTATTCACCGATAATCTTGTTTACAACATCATTGGATTGGATGGCTCGTCTCCTTTGGGTTCGACGATAAATTTCTTCGTTTACGACAGCCTCAAAATTATCCTGATATTGCTTTTTATTAGTTTCCTGATGGGGCTGCTGAATACATTTTTCCCGATTGAGGCGATTCGCAATTTTTTGTCGTCGCATCGTTTGTACGGAGTCCAATATTTCCTCGCCGCAATCTTCGGAGCGGTTACCCCTTTCTGCTCATGTTCCAGTATTCCCCTGTTCATCGGTTTTGTCAGGGGCGGCATCCCCCTTGGCGTCACGTTCAGTTTTCTTATAACATCGCCACTTGTAAACGAGGTCGCTGTTGCCATGCTTGCGGGAACATTCGGATTGAAAGTGACTGTGATTTATGTAGGTTCCGGCGTGTTTCTTGGAACATTTTTAGGGATGTTCCTGGAACGGTTCAAACTGGAAAGATTTCTAAGCGAATGGGTGAAAAATTTGCAGCGGACAAACGAATCCGTCAATAACGATTCAAAGCCATGTAGCCTTAAGCAAAGATTCGTTCAAGTACTGCAGAAAATACCCCAAGTAGCAAGGGATGCCCTTGGTGTAACGCGTTCGGTTTTGCCCTATGTGCTTGCTGGCATTGCAATCGGCGCATTAATGCACGGTTATGTTCCTTCGGGATTTTTTGAAGAATACCTGTCAAAAGACAAATGGTTTGCCGTTCCCCTGGCGGTAATTCTTGCCGTTCCCATGTACGCAAATGCAGCTGGAGTTATTCCCATTGTCGAGGTTCTTGTTCAAAAGGGTGTCGCTCTTGGCACGGCTCTTGCCTTTATGATGGCCGTTGTGGGACTCTCGCTCCCCGAAGCCATGCTTTTGAAAAAGGTCATGACACTTAAGCTGATATTTGTCTTTTTCGGAACGGTTACAGCGGCAATCATCGTTCTTGGGATCGGTTACAATCTTTCTATAAGTTCCTGATTATTTAGTTTGTATATTTTATAAGGATGTATTTACGGAATATAGCGACATTTAAAAAGATATTGGTGCTTGTGCTGTTCACGGTATTTGCAAGTTTCGCACATGCTGAAACGCCCGCAGCCGATTCGACAAGCGTGGATTCCGCAGCCATCAATAGCGCACAAAAGCTTTCTCCGCTCAACCATCTGGGCCATAACATGTTGCTGAGTGCGTTCGGCTGGCCGCTCGGGTTCCACATGCTCGGCGGAGCGCTTACGTACAAGTTCTCGATGGAAAACAACGACCTGATGGTGGCCCGTTTTGCGGCACGTCAGGATCAACTTGTTTACGGCATTGCGTTCACTCCCGGCATGATGATGGGGACATTCTTCCCGATTCTTGTTCCGGGCTACATGTACTTTATCAGCGACAACCGCGCGCTGAACAACACCGGTGCAGTCGCCGTGCAGGCCACCGCCGTGGCTTTCCTCTACAACAACATCCTCAAGGCGATTTCGGCCCGCGAGCACCCTGACGCAGAACTCAACAGCGGCGAGCGTTCCCGCGATTTCAAGTGGGGATTTTTTAGGCGCGGCGTCTTTTACGGCTGGCCCTCGGGGCATTCCATGACCAACGCGGCCATGGCCATGAGCATCGCAAGCTACAACCGCGACAAGCCCCTCGTCGTGGCGGGCTGCGCCCTGTATGCAGGCTACATCGCGACAAGCATGGTGCTTGGCGCAAAAGGCGAAGCCCACTGGTTCTCCGACGCCGTCGCGGGCACCCTGATGGGAGCCTCCATCGGCTGGTACATCGGCAGCGTGTTCTACAAGGATAAACTCGGCGAAAAGCAGACCCCGCCCAAATTCACCATCGCCCCGCTATTCTACGACGACATCAAAGGCGCCGTGCTCAGCGTGAGAATATAAGTCAAACGCCTGGTACACAACCTTGTGGACCGACGAAAGAGAAAAAATGCATAAACCACTTGACAATCGCGTTCTGGTAATTTTATTGGAAAATGTCTCTTGCGTCGCCAGCCCCGAAATGTTAGAAAATACAATCAAGAATCTCTTTGCAAGATTCAATTGTCGCTTCAAATGGAACATCTTTTGCAAACGAAGATTTTTTTGCATAGTTCTTCCATCGAGTTTGAAGAATGTCGCTCTTTGAAATTTCTTCTAGAAGCAAAAGAGCTTCTTCTTTTTTAAAAGGCGTTTTGCGGTATTGGCAAGTTGTTTCAAAAGATTTCTTCAAGTCAGGAATATTGATGTTATTCCTTTGCAATTGATTGATGATATAGATGTCGTAATAATCTTTGCAGCGGCTATTGAGCAGGCCTCGGAAAAGAATGGTTTGAAGCTTTTCAGCAACAACCGTTTCTAGGTTGTAGGCTCGGAACGCAATGGTTTCATTGCTGATGAGGCTTTGGTAGGAGTATTCGATATCTTTTGGCGTAATAGGATCGCCCGTGGCAACATCGACATGGAAACTTTGTCTGACATTCTCTAGGCGTCCCGTCAAAAGGATGGAAAATCCGCCATAGGCGTCTTCGTCGCGGATAGGAGAAATATCGCTTATTTCAAAAGTGATAGAATCGTCTGCATCGATTGCGATGATGTCGGTGAAAATTTCCTTCAATCTATTCTCATTCATGGTTTCCTTTCTCAAAAGGAAATCAATGTCGGCAGTATAGCGGTTTTTTACGCCGAGCAATGTGGCGAGATAGAATCCGCCCTTGAAAACAAACTTGTTGGCGTATGTTGACTTGGCCAATCTTGAAATGAATGCATCAAAGAAGAACGATACGAGCAAGACGTTGGCGTGAACGTTCATTTCTTTGGAGAGGTTGTTGATTCTCGCTTGCAGGGAATTCTTATTAATCTTCATTCAGTACCATCGTCATAAGTTCCGCCACTTTGTTCTCTATTTTCAATATTTGGGCGTAATGGAGTAGGCTGCGGGTATTCTTGTCTTTTGATTTTGCGTAAAGCCTGAGCGCTTTGCCGTAAATTTCTGCATCGATCTTTCGGCTGTTCTTGATGATGTCGCAAAGCGTTCGTTCCATGTCGTAGCATTCCACCAGATGTCCAAGCGAAGTCTTGATTTTGCAAATTCCAAGCCTGTAGGTTTCATCGCGAGAATCTGTGTGGATTGCGACGGAAGGGTTCGGAGAAAATGGCCTATAATTCTTGGGCCCGGTTACCTCAAAATAATCGGGTAGGCGGTCTGTTAGCCCATGCAAGAATAGTGCGGAAACGTGTGAAAAGATGAATCTGGGATACTTGTATTGAAAAACAAGGTAATCGTCCCTGATCCATTGCTCTTGGGCGTAGAATCCCTTGTCTACCTTGACAAGGCCCTGTTTTCGCACGAAATCGGTCAAGAACCACGAGGGAATCTTGTGGATGTCGACTTGCTTTCGCGTGATGTAGCCGCTGTTTGCGTTCAGCATTTTTTCCAGTTTCTTCTCGTTTGTTTCTTGCATTTCAAACCAAATATATAATAAAATGGTTGAAAAAGCAAGTTTTTATTTCTTTTTAACCGCTACAGAACATTAAAGATGCGAAAATCCCCACGAAAATCAGGAACGGCAGCACTTTCAGCAGCAAGGTAATGGCGCAGGCGTCCCCTGCGTCGCCAGCCCCGAAAAGAGCCAAAATACCTAGCACGATAAGGAAAGTTACCAGCATAGAACCTCGCTGGTACAAATATACATACCTTGGATGTCATAATATGACAATTTGAGGATTTGTTGAAAAAGGGGAAAGCCTGGAACTAAAGTCCCAACTGCTTGGCTCGATTGAATTGACGGGAAATTTCAAAGGCGTCTGGGAATGCCATATTCAACCAGATTGGTTATTACTTTATCTAAAGAAGATTTTTTCTGACAGAAAACCATAAAAGCATTTGTTTCCACTATGCGTCCCGCGCATACTGAGCATGAAAATTAAGCATTTTATGCATGCTCCGAAATTATTTATATTATATGCGAAACATTTCGGAGTGGCAAAGTGAAACTCAAGTTTTTAACGCTATTTTCAATCCTTGCGCTCGCTGCGAGCGTGTTTGCGGAGAGTGCCATGAGCAATATTACGGTAAACCTGCGCTATACGGGTAAGAACGGGGCGGCAAAGAAGTTCGCCGAAGAGATGGTTTCTAGCGGGACGGTGGCGAAAATCCGTGCCGAGAAAGGCAACATCCGCTACGAATATTTCCAGTCGCTGGACGATCCCGAAACCATCTTGCTGATTGACGCGTGGGAAAGCCAGGCCGCCATCGACGTGCACCACGCTTCGCCCATGATGAAGACGATTGCGAAACTCCGCGACAAGTACGACTTGAAAATGACTGTCGAACGCTACACGCCTGACAACACCATGCCCAAGATCGACGAAAAGTTCATCAGGAAGTAGTCCGATGAAATCGCTCGCGTTGTTTTCGACATTGCTACTGGCTCTGTTTTTGAGCCTCTTTGCTGCGTGTTCCGACGACAGCTCGTCTTCTCCGACAGGCACCGGGGAAGCTGTCGAATCCAGCGTCTCGCAAGACGGCAAAAATTCCGCGACTTCGAGTTCTGCGACTTCAAAGGACGAAACTTCATCCAGTTCCGCGACATCGGCGAGTAAGTCCCGTGGCAAAACGCTTGTGGCATACTTCTCCAGAACGGGCAACACCAAACCGCTGGCCGAATACGCAGCGGAATACTTGGATGCGACTTTATTCGAAATCACTGCAAAAATCCCTTACACCGACGAAGACATCGCCTATTATACGGACTGCCGTGCCGACCGCGAACAGAAAGACGAATCCGCCCGCCCCGAAATCGCAACCGTTGTCAAGAACATGGACGAATACGATACCGTCATCATCGCGCACCCGATATGGCACGGGATTGCTCCCCGCATCATAAGCACGTTCCTCGAAGGCTACGACTTTTCTGGCAAGACCTTGCTCACCTTCTGCACGTCGGCTTCAAGCCCGCTGGGCCAAAGCGCCAAGCTGCTGCAGGAACTTACGCCCAATTCCACCTGGCTCGAAAGCAAGCGCTTCGCCATCGGCACCAGCCGCGAGGAAATCGAAGAATGGCTGGAAGACGTTCTGCGCCCGTAACCCATAGTCGATCATCATCGGGATTGCCATGAATTTTTTAGAATCGACGGTTCCCAGCAAGCAGTACCACTTTTTGGCCTCTGTGCATGTATGTTTAATCTGCAGAATTTGTTGCTCCGTCAGAAAGTTGCGAATATGCCCTTTTTAAACGACGTGATAATTTTTAAAGTTGTGCCGTGAAGTTCCTGAAAGTTCTAAAAGCGTTTGTTATTCTTGTCATATCTTTTTGCGTTACCACGTATGCACAAAATTTGGACGAGGAATTTACGCAACTTCCGGACAGTCTCCGAATAAAGATTCTAGATAAGGACGCTGTTTTCAGCGTGCAGGAAGCGCGGGATCTGGTCAATTTCCGCAGGAGCATGGGTGACACCCTGGTTCCCAAAGAAAGTGCTCCCGACACGACCATTATTCCCAAAGACAGCCTGTTTGGCACCCATGTGAATCCGCTTATCGTCGGGACCGAAGTGCTCGGGCTCAACGCCTTTGTGTGGGCTTGGGATTACTGGGTCCTGGACAAGAGTTACGCACATACGGGCCCCAGCTATTGGAAGCGGAACTTCCGCGAAGGCTGGGAATGGGACCATAACCATTGGGCCATCAACTTTTACGGACACCCGTATCAGGGCTCCATGTACTACGCCACGGCCCGTGCCGGTGGCTACGGCTTTTACGGAAGCATGGCGTTTGCCGCCCTTGGGAGTTCTACCTGGGAAATGTTCTGCGAAACGGAATACCCGGCGCCGAACGACTTGATTTCTACGACGGTTGCGGGCTCCATGTTCGGCGAAGTCCTCTACAGGCTTTCCCGCGCATCGTACAACGGTTCCAAGGTGCCCTGGTACAGGCATCTGCTCGCTTTCGCCCTGGAACCCGCCGGCTATGCCCAGCGTAGGGTGTTCGGCAACAGGGATTTTTATACGGGCTGGACGCCAATCGAGTTGACGGTTGCCACGGGTATTGGCTCCAGGTTCGGTTCTGACTATCGGTTCGGTGGCGAAGACGCCGACGAGCTGGATGCCGAATGGAACGACCGTCACGGGATGATGGCGGTTTCCCTTGAGTATGGTCGGCCCTACACGAGGGTAAGGCGGCCTTTCGATTATTTCACTTTAAACTTCTTCGGCGAAGGCGGACTCGAAGGGAATGTGTTGCAGATGGATATCATGGGGAAACTTGTGAACAGGGGTATCCACGGGCGAGGCCATTGGCTTGATTTTTCGGTGAATTTGGATTACGATACTTTTTACGGGGACCTTGCCACGGTAAGCACGCTTTCGCTTGGCGGTGCCATGGACATAGCCCTTTGGCTGACTCCCAACTTGCGGTTCCGCGTCATGAACCAGGTTTACTGGATTATGCTCGGCTCTGCCGACATGGGCTACGATGACATTATCCAAGAATTTCACCCGGATTACAAGCCCGATATGGATAGCTACCAGTACAATTCCGGCGTGAAATACAGCCTGATGATAGAAACCCTATACAAGAGGTGGAGAATCTACAACAAGACGACGATAGATGCCATGAAGACCATCGAGGGAACGACTGCGGAATATGGCGTTTCGGGCTGGGATTTTTTGCTCCTCAACAACACCGCGGTGGAATACAGGCTGTTCTCTTGGTTGGATTTGGGCCACAGGCTTGACACCTACGTGAAAATGGCTGCCTATTCCTCGGAATATGCCGAACCCATGTCCAGGCGCATCCACGCCTTTTCGTGGTACCTAAATTTCCACCTGCTAGGGAGTTGACGCCAGAGTCACCTTGAAAAATTCCACGTTCATTTCGCGGTCGGCGAGCGGCACAATCTTGCGGTCCTTGGGAATTTCGTAATCGAACTGGTGGTCCGAAACGAATGTCAACAGCGAAGACTGCTCGATGAGCTTTGAAATGCCCTTCACGCTGTCGTGCTTGATGAAGGTGGCGTCGGGAATCTTCTTGCGCTTGACCTGCTCCCAGAACCCTACGTTGCTGCGCTGGATGATGGTTTCGCCCTTGAGTTCACGGAGCCGGATGGACTTGCGCTTCGCAAGCGGGTGCTTTTTGGGGAGAGCAATCGAGAGTCGCTCCTGCATATACTTTTCGGCGCGGTATTTCTTTGCGCGGGGGGCCTTAAGCGTGATGCCGATATCCGCCGAGCCCTCGTTCAGCGCCTTCAGCACGCCCGCCTCATTGTCGATAATCTTGTAGGTGACCTGTGCCCCCGGGTGCTTTTCTTGCAGTTCCTGCATCATCCGCATGGCGGGGAGAATGGCCACCGACGCGATAGAGAACGTGCGCGCACCCGCTCCCTGCGGGCTCACCTTTTCCATCATCTCGCCTTGCAAATCCATGATGCGCTTCGCGTATTCGGCGACCGTGCGTCCCTTCTCGTTCAGCTCGATGCGGTTCTTTTTGCGCTCGAAAAGCGGAGCGCCGATTTCGTCTTCCAGTTTCTTGAACGCGCGGCTCACCGCCGGCTGCGAAGTGTAGAGCTTGTCCGCAACGGCAGAAAGCGTCCCGTATTCCAGGAACCCGGCCAGCAATCGCAAAATGTAGGTCTCGACAAACATAAAAAGCCCCTTTTGGGGAGAATATAATAAATCCGCTATGCGTTTCACGCATAGTGGGCATAAAAATTACGCATTACGCGGCTGTGCTGGATTTATTTATATTATAGACAACCGGTTCAAAGGAATTTTTAACGAAAAAGGCGGATTCCATGAAAAAAATCACCTTGATTCTTTTATCACTTCTTCTAGGAGTCTCTATGGCAGCAGAAAAGAAAATCCTCGTCGTTTACTATTCCCGTGCCGATGAAAACTACAGCGTCGGGAACATTTCCAAGGGCAATACCGAAATCATTGCCGAGATGATTGCGAAAAAGACGGGCGGCACGCTTTTGCATGTGGAACCCGCGAAGGAATACCCCAGGGGCTACGATGACTGCATCAACGTGGCCAAGAAGGAACTTGCGCAGGACGCGCGCCCGGCAATCAAGCCGGTGAACGTGAACCCCGAAGAATTCGACGAGATTTATGTCGGTTACCCGGTGTGGTGGGGCGAAATGCCCATGCCCATGTTCACTTTCTTCGAGAAGTATAACCTGAAGGGCAAGACGATTCACCCGTTCGTGACTCACGAAGGCAGCGGCCTCTCGGGTGTGCAGCGCCTCAAGAAGGTGACCGGCGCGAATGTGACCCCCGGCCTCGCCATCTACGGACACGTGGCCCAGAACGAACGCGACAAGGCCCAGAAAGAAGTCGATAAGTGGGTGAAGTAGGCTTGCGCCTTACTTAGGATTGCTAGTCCTTTTCTTTAATTCAATCAAGTCGAAATACATCAGGCGACTGTTTAAAGGCTTCTCTGGCGCGAGTCCCCGGAATTCGCGTTCTTGTTCTTCGGTGCTGAACAGGAATTTGAACTCGTTGTTTTGATAAAACTTTAGGTTTCGTTCCCTGTTGTAGGAATCTACCAGCAGAAAACGGCAACCGGTCTTGTTGAGCGGATCGACGAACCAGGCTTTTATAAAACTGAGAACGTCGCTTCCCAAATGCTTGCTTTGGAAATTTTGGCTAATTCCGAGACGACCGATCATGACTGCCGGATAACTGCTGTATATCTTTTCGCGAGGAATGTTCTTCTCAATCTTTCTTTTGCGAGATCCGGGAATTTTCTTGATGCTGTCATTGGAAAGCGTAAAAACCGCTACCAGTTGAGCCGGGTCATCGACAAGAGAAAAACAATAATTCTTGCAAAGTAACTCTTCGCTCTGCAAAAAAGCGTCTTTTGTGAAGAAATCGTCCAAGTCGTTGTCCCCGCACTTGAATGATTTGCATAGGACGGCCTTGCCTTGAGTGTAGAACCCAAAGCGGCAATTCTGTTGGAGAAAGTTCATTACTTATATTCTCTAAAGTCGGCCTTGGAGAGAATGTCTCTGGCCTGTTCAATTTGCTTGGAAAAATCGATGGAACCGCGACGCTTTTCGCTTTCTTCCATCATGAGGTCAAACCTGTCCGACGCTTCGCCGGTCAGTATCGGTACTGATGCAATAGCTAGTGCCATGATGACCTCCATTGTTGAATTGAACTATAGTCAATATACATTTTTCCTCGTGTTGGTGCAAGTGGTGAAACTTGAGTCAATTGGCTTATTTGAGGAAAATGAAGCCTTTTGACCATGCAAGAGCAAAAATATATTTTTAGAGTGTCATAAAATGACAATATGGAAAAGAAACGGAATTTTGTCGTTTTCACTATGCGTTTTACGCATACTGAGCATGAAAAAATGGTATTTTGCGGGGTTTGCGCATTTATTTATATTAAAGGCGTAGAAAAAAAGGAATAAACCATGAAACTAGGGACGATTATGACGATGCTTGGTATGGGTGCGGTGCTTGCCGCGTGTGACTGCTGCCCGCAGGGCGAGGCGAAGGCGCTTTCGCAGGACAAGGAACTGCGTGCCGTGATGGATAACTTCACGCAGAACGAGGTTCCGGCGGCGACTCCGCTTGTAGAAAAGCGCGAGGTGGAGTTGATTCGCCTGGTGTCGCTTGTGACGCAGCAGTCGGGTGCACTTTTGCAAGAGGAAGTGGCGACGGCGCTTGCGCAGGGGCTTGCTCCCGAAGAAATTCTCGAGGCGATTTACCAGTGTGCCCCTTACACCGGGTTCCCGCGGACGGTGGATGCGGTTGAAATTGCCCGCAGCGTGTTCAAGGCGAAGAACGTGAAAGTGGACGAAAACCGTGCGACGGTGACGGCGCAGTCCCGCCTGGAGGCGGGTGCCGACGCGCAGGGAACGCTGTTCGGCCAAGCTTTCCGCGACATGGCGAAAAACGGAAAGGACGGGATGCCGACTATCAATTACTTTTTGGCGAGCAACTGCTTTGGCGATTACTACACCCGCAAGGGGCTCAATCTGAATACCCGCGAACTCCTGACGATGGCGATTCTCGTGAATCTGGGAACGGAGCCGCAACTCAAGGCGCATGTCGGCGCGAACCTCAAGATTCGCACGGCCGAATACGTGGAACAGGCGATTTACAACTGCTTGCCGTATTGCGGTTACCCGCGCACGCTGAACGCTCTGCGATTGCTTAAGGAAGCGGTGGCTGAGGCTGCGGATGCTGGGGGCGCGACGGCTGGTGTGACGGACGCAAAATCCATGCCGGGAAAGGACTGGAGTGTGTTCCCGGTGGGCAAGCCGAATGACGCCTATGCCAAGTATTTCGTGGGCAAGAGCTATCTTGACATGATCAGCAAGGAACAGGTGGGTGTCGGGAACGTGACTTTTGAACCGGCATGCCGCAACAACTGGCATATCCATCATGCAAAGAAGGGCGGTGGCCAGATTCTCATTGCGACGGCGGGCCGCGGCTACTATCAGGAATGGGGCAAGCCGGCGGTGGAACTGAAGCCCGGCGACGTGGTGAACATTCCGGCTGGCGTCAAGCATTGGCACGGGGCGGCTCCGGATTCCTGGTTCCAGCATTTGGCGATTGAAGTCCCTGGCGAAGGTGGAAGCAACGAATGGCTCGAGCCCGTGAGCGACGAAGACTATGGGAAGTTGAAATAATGATTGCCAGAATTCTCGCTTGCGCATTTATTGGCCTTATGACGGTAGGAACTTTTGCGGCACCTGCGCCCGACGGCTTCGTGCTTATCAGGGGCGGGACTTTCAACATGGGAAGCCCCGCAAACGAGGACTGGCGCGTCAACGACGAGACGCTCCACAAGGTGAAAGTCTCCGATTTTTACCTGGGTAAATACGAGGTGACGCAAAAGCTTTACCGCGAGGTAATGGGCGAAAATCCTTCCAGTTTCAGGGGTGGCGACTTGCCCGTCGAAAACATCACGTGGCTCGAAGCGGCTCGTTTTTGCAACAAGTTAAGCGAACGCGACGGACGCACTCCCGTTTACGCTATCGAAGGCGATGCGGTCAGCTGGAATCGCGAGGCGAACGGCTACAGGTTCCCCACCGAAGCGGAATGGGAATACGCGGCCCGAGGCGGCACGACCACGCCATTCTACACAAAGAAGGCTCCCGGTGCCGACGACGTGAATTTTTACGGGCATTATCCGTATCAAATCGAGCAGAATTATTTCAACGACGAGGTTCTGGAAACACGCCCCGGCGTTTACCGCGGGAACACGCTCCCCGTGGGTAAGTTCAAGCCCAATCCCTTCGGGCTTTACGATATTTACGGGAACGTTGGAGAATGGTGCTTTGACTTTTACGGCGATTACGGTGTTTCTGCAGGTTCGACAAGCGTGACGGTCAATCCGGCGGGCAAACCTTCGGGCACAAGGCGCGTGCATCGCGGTGGCGGCTGGAACGATTTCGGCAAGAACCTCCGCAGCGCCTATCGCGGGGCCATGCAGCAATCCAGCAAGAGTTACAATGTGGGGCTCAGGCTCGCCATGAATGCGGGTGCAGGCGTCAAGGGAACTTTTGTGACCCAGGAAGCGGCGGGCTTTAAGGGCGAAAAGACGCAAGCGGCGACGAACTCGAAAAGCGGGTCCCGTGCGCTGATCGTTTTCTATTCCTGGAGCGGGAATACCCGCGGCGTGGCCCGCGAAATCAAGAAGCAGACCGGTTTCGACATGGTGGAACTTGAACTCGAGAAGCCCTATTCCGACGACTACAATACCGTCTTGAAGCAGGCGCAGAACGACCAGCACAAGCAGGCGCGCCCCGCCCTCAAGAAAAAGCCTGACGCAAAGAAGTGGGCCGACTACGAAACGATTATCATCGGTTACCCCAACTGGTGGGCGAGTATCCCGATGCCTATCGCGACTTTGCTCGAAAGTTACGACTTTACGGGCAAGCGGATTCTGCCGTTCTGCTCCCACGGTGGCGGGCGCTTTGGCCAGAGCATCACTGCGATTGCGAAACTCGCGCCCAATGCAAAAATCGGCGAAGGCCTTTCGGTGCATTACTCCGGCGGTTCGAGCCTCTCGAAAGATGTGGCCAAGTGGCTCGAGAAAAACGGCGTGAAGACGAAATAATGTATATTCCTTGATATGCCTATTTCCGCCAAAATCCGTATGCCGCTTGATATCGCGATGACGGTCGCGACGCTCGTGCTGATGGGCGGCAATTACTTCTTTGAATCGACGGCCGTTCACGAGATTCTGGGCGTGGTGCTGCTTGTTCTGTGGGCGGTGCACATCACGCTGAACCGGCGATTCTTCCTTTCGCTGTTCAAGGGCCGCTACAACGCATTCCGCATCTTGCAGGTGGTCGTGAATTGCGGGATCCTTTTGTGCGCGATTTTCTTGATGGTGAGCGGAATCATGCTTTCGAACCATGTGTTCGCCTGGCTCGGGATTGAATCGGGCGCAAGTTTTGCCCGCACGGCGCACCTGCTCGCCAGCCACTGGTATTACGTGTTCATGTCGCTCCACATCGGGCTGCATGTGAGCCTGATTGCAAACCGCTTGGGACTTGCGGGCGCATTCAAGTCAAAGACTGCCCTTGTCGCAACCCGCGTGGTTGCCGCTCTCGTGGCGGGTTACGGAATTTACGCCTTCGCCATTCGCGGGCTTTGGAAATACATGTTCCTACAACAGCCCTTCTTTTTCTTTGACGCGGAACGCGGCTACGCTCTCTTTTTCGCGGACTATATCGCCATTATTGTGCTGTTTGCCGTTGCGGTGCATTATGTGGCGAAATTGGTCAAAGCGTAGTTTTCACCTTGGTGTAGGCGTCTATTGATTGAAATTTGCAGGAACTTTGTATAAATTTAAGACGTAACAACGGAGTTTTTATGAAGGTCGTTTTATTCAATGGTAGCCGTCGCGAAAAGGGCTGCACTTATACAGCGCTGAGCCTCGTGGCTGGCGAACTCAAGGCCGCTGGCATCGAGACGGAAATCTTCTTTGTGGGCGGCCGCGTGCTGAAGGGTGAAACCGACGCCGTGGTTCACGAAGCCAAGGAAATCCTTAAAACGGCCGACGCCGTTGTTTACGGCTCCCCGGTTTATTACGCATCCCCGAGTGGCGAGATGCTGATGTTCCTGGACAGGCTTTACGGCATTGCCGAAGCGGAACTGCTCTTTAAGCCCGCCGCAACAGTTGCTTCTGCCCGCCGTGCCGGCACTACCGCAACGCTCGACGCCCTGAACAAGTACCCCACCTTTGCGCAACAGCCCCTGGTGACATCTCGTTATTGGAATATGGTCCACGGTTCTAGCCCCGAAGATGTGCTGAAGGACGAAGAAGGCGTGCAGATTATGAAGGAACTGGGCCGCAACATGGCGTGGATCCTGAAGAGCATCGAAGCGGGCAAGAAGGCAGGCGTTGAACAACCCGTAGCCGAAAAGAAAATTTTCACGAACTTTATCCGCTAAAAATACGATGCGCTTGCGTTTTGCGAAGAACAAGAAACTCATGATTACGGCGATTATTTTATCGACCCTTTTTATTCTGGGAACCGTTGGCGTGCTGTTCCTGAACCAGGCAAAATTTGGGCGTATTCCGCAAGGCAAACGCCTTGAACGCATCAAACAGTCACCGCATTACGATGGTCAAAAGTTCGTGAATGAAGAAAAGACTGTCACAATGACGGGCGATAAGAACTTGTTTGAAACGACGCTTGAATTCTTGTTCGGCAAAAGGTCGCAAACCGTTCCCGATACAGCGCTGACGGTCGTCAAAACGGACTTGAAATCGCTGCCGCAGGACCGCGATTGGATTGTATGGTTTGGACATTCTTCGTATTTGATGAACTTATCTGGGAAGAAGATTCTTGTGGATCCCGTATTTTATCAGGGTTCGCCAGTAAGCTTTGTGAACAAGATGTTCAAGGGAACCGACGTTTACAAGCCTGTTGACATGCCGGATATCGATTGCCTGGTTATTTCGCACGATCATTGGGATCATCTAGATTACCAGGCCGTGAAGGAACTCGAACCGCGCGTAAAGCGTGTGGTGACGGGGCTTGGCGTGGGTGAACATTTTGAATACTGGGGATACCCCATCGAGAAACTCGTGGAACTCGACTGGTGGGATTCTACCGATTTGGGTGAAGGCTTTAACGTGACCTCGACTCCGGCAAGGCATTTTTCGGGTCGTGGGATAAGGTCGAATAAAACGTTGTGGTCTTCGTTTGTATTCAAGACGCCAAAGCGTTCCGTTTGGATTGGTGGGGATAGCGGCTATGGCAAACATTTCAAGAAGATAGGTGAAAAATTTGCAGATATCGATCTGGCAATTTTAGAAAACGGGCAGTACAATGAAGATTGGAACCAAATTCATGCCCTGCCCGAACAGCTCGGCAAAGAAATGCTGGACCTGAATGCAAACCGCTACATGACGGTTCATCATTCTAAGTTCTGCTTAGCTTACCATACTTACTTCGAACCGCTGGAAAATGCGAAACGTGCCGCCCAGGAATCAGGTAAGCCCGTGCTCATGCCGCAAATGGGCGAGGTTGTGTACCTGGAGTAAACCGCATTACCTATGTTAGCGCGTCGATGGCGATATAGTATTTTTCTATATTTGGCCGCAAATGAAAAACCTTTTAGATTTTGATAGCGCACATTTGTGGCATCCGTATGCGGCGCTGAAAAATACTCCCGCAAGATTTCTCGCCAAAACAGCTCACGGAACAACGATTGAAACGGCAGACGGCTTGAAACTGATTGATGCCGTGTCTAGCTGGTGGTGCATGGCGCACGGGCATAATGCCTCTGAAATCGTCGAGGCGATTCAGAAACAAAGTGAAAAAATGTGCCACGTGATGTTCGGCGGTTTTACGCACGAACCCGCAATTGAGTTGGGCGAAAAGTTAGTGAAGTTTTTGCCCGAAGGATTGAACAAGATTTTCTTTGCGGATTCGGGTAGCATTGCTGTGGAATGCGCTGCCAAGATGGCTGTGCAGTACCAGTATTCCCTTGGACATCCGGAGCGCTGCAAGTTGGTCGCCCTGAAGGGCGGCTATCACGGCGATACCGCAGGCGCGATGGCGCTTAGCGATCCGGACGGAATGCATACGCTTTTCCGCGGAATCATGCCGCACCATTATTTTGCAGAACGCCCGAACTGCCGCTTTGACGAGACTTGGAACCAGGCGGATTTCGCTTCGATGGAACGCGTTGTCGAGGAACACAAAGATGAAATCGCCGCCGTAATTTGTGAGCCCGTATTCCAGGGCGGAAACGGCATGTGGCTTTACAATGCGGGTTACTTGAAGACACTCCGCGAACTCTGCGACCGTTACGGTATCTTGCTTATTTTGGACGAAATTGCTTCGGGCTTTTACCGCACGGGCCCGCGATTTGCGATGATGCATGCGGGGATAAAGCCGGACATCATGTGTATCGGCAAGGCGCTCACGGGCGGAAGCATTACGATGGCGGCCTGCGTTGCGTCCGAGAAGGTTGCCGAAACGATTACGAACAGCAAGATTCCTGCATTCATGCATGGTCCCACCTACATGGCGAACCCGTTGGCCTGTGCCGCGGGAATTGCTTCGCTTTCGCTGTTCGAAAGTCGCGATTATGAAATGAGCGTTGCTAGGATTGAAAAACGTCTTAAACAGAATCTGGAGCCGCTCCGTGCGCTTGAAAATGCGGCGGACGTGCGTGTTCTCGGCGCTATCGGAGTCTTGGAACTGAAGGCGAAACCTTCCGCAGACGATATTCTGCGCGTGATTCGTGAAACTGGTGTGTGGCTCAGACCATTCTGCAATTACGTCTATACGATGCCTCCGCTCATTACGACCGATTCTGAAATAGACCGCATCTGCGAAGCCATCAAGATGATTGGCGAATGTGAACCCGCGCCTGTCGTAGAAGGCGAAGACGAATTTCACGAGTAAGTGATGGAATATTATAGTTTAAAAATGCGGGCCTCGCAGCAAGTGGGCGAGGGTGAACAGAAACACGAACAGCATATTTCCGGCGCAGAACGCATTGTAAATCGGGATTCTGTTGAAGCTGTGTGTTCGGCGATGGTGCGCCGGGCCATGACGCATTCCAAGGGCGACCCGGATTTTATCAATGTGAAAATCGAGAAGGTTCATGAAAGCGATATCCAAATTCTGAAGGCCTTGCCGGTGACGCGCATAGATGTGGAAACATGGCAGGAAGGGCTGGAGAAGGCTTTTGGACTGATTGGTGATGCTGCTGCCGACGCTCGCGAAAAACTTCCAGAACTCCTGCGGGCAACGTTCCCGATGCGTGGTGCAATGCTGTATGATATCGCGACGGGAAACCGCCTAGAACCTGACCACGAACGCGGCGTGCGTGCGACTTATATGGATGCACTGCATTCGAGCGAAGTGGATGGCTGCAAGAATCATTTTAACGAAGCGATTGTGCTGGCAACCAAGGTGGCGAATGCCCCCGGAATGGTTGCGGAATTTTGTGTGAGCGATGACCCGAATTATGTGACGGGCTATGTTGCGAGCAAGGAACTTGGCTATGTGCGCATCATGAAGATGAAGGAAATGGGCGACGAAAACGGAGGCCGCATTTTCCTGTTTGATTCGCGCAAGGCACGTGCCGAAGAATGTATCGAGTACTTGCAGAAGAAGAAAATTTTGGTGGATGTCGGGGCATGAGTCGCATTCTTGACATTTTTACGAAAGACGCTTTGGATGCAGCTCGGGCGAATAATACCTACCGCACCATGCGTTTGATGGAAACGCCGGAATCGTCATGCGTGAAAATCCGCATGCCCAACGGCGCTTCGCAGGAACAAATCTTGCTGGCGTCTAATTCTTACTTGGACTTGGCGAACGTCGACGAACTCAAGCAGGCAATGGCCCAGGCGGTTTTGGAATGGGGTACAGGTAGCGGCGGCGCTCGGCTTACGACAGGCAACAAGTCTCCGCATCAGGAACTGGAAGAATTTATCGCGAAATTCAAATGCGAAGAATCCGCTATCACGTTCAATACGGGCTACATGGCGAATGTCGGTACGATTTCGGCATTGTGTGGCAAGAACGACTTTATCTTTAGCGATGAATTGAACCACGCGAGCATTATTGACGGAATTAGGTTGTCGCGAGCCAAATGCTTTGTCTATAAGCATAATGATATGGCGGATCTGGAACGCGTGATTTCGGCGGCCAAGGATGAATTTTGCTCACGTGAAATGCCCGCGGAACTCGGTGCCGTTTCGGCTTTCCGTGGCCTTATTGTGACCGATGCTGTTTTCAGCATGGATGGCGACCTTGCGAATTTGCCGGAACTTCTGCGGATTGCAAGAGAAAATGATTGTCTCTTGATGATCGACGAGGCGCATGCCACGGGCGTGCTCGGCAAGACCGGGCGCGGGCTTGCCGAACACTACGGCTGTGCTCACGCCGATGTAACCGTCGGGACTTTGAGCAAAGCCGTCGCCGCCGAAGGCGGCTTCGTGGCGGGTAAGCAACAACTGATTGATTTTCTCCGCAACAAGGCCCGCAGCTTTATCTTTACAACCGCGATGGCCCCTGCCGTTGCCGCCGCAGCCTGCAACAACTTGCACTACATCGATGCGCATCCAGAACGCGTGCAGAACTTGCGCGATAACGTGAAATTTTTCTGCGAAGCCTTGCAGCATGAAGGCGTGAAAGTTGAACAGTCTCCTTCGGCGATTGTTCCGATTGTCATTGGCGACGAGGCCCGCGCTTTGGAAATTTCTGCAAAACTCCAGAATGCGGGAATACTCATTCCTGCGATTCGCTATCCGACAGTCGCCAAGGGGCAAGCCCGCCTCCGTGCAAGCTTGATGGCCACACACACGCACGAGCAACTTCAAGCCGCCGCAACAACCATCGCTCAAATCATAAATGATTGCTTGTGAAGCGTCGCTATTCCTAACCACTAATCACTAACCACTGTTTACTTTTTATGTCCAAAGGTTATTTCGTCACAGCAACTGGAACCGATGTCGGCAAAACATTCATTACCGCCCTTCTCGTAAAAAAATGGCGCGATTCCGGCATCGATGCGGGCTATTATAAGGCTGCCCTTAGCGGCGCAGAACTCCGTGATGGCAAATGGGTTGCAGGTGACGCCGATTACGTGAAACGCATCGCAAATCTACCCGATACGCAAGAACAGCTCGTCAGCTATGTCTATAAAGAAGCTGTCTCTCCGCATCTCGCTGCCCGCAAAGAAGGCAATCCAGTAGAACTCGCGAAAGTCAAAGATGATTTTGATGCGGCCCGCAATTGCCACGAATTCATTTTCGCCGAAGGCAGCGGGGGAATCATTTGCCCCATCCGCTACGATGACCAGAAAGTATTCCTCGTCGATATCATGAAAACGTTAGGCCTTCCGCTGGTTATTGTTACGACAGCGGCTCTCGGCTCCATTAACGCTTGCGTACTTACGGTGGAGTACGCTCGCAGCTGTGGCCTCGATGTTCGCGGCCTCATCGTGAACCGCTACGGCTCTAGCGGTAACCTCGAAATGGAAGACGACAACATCCGCATGATGCAAGACCTGACGGGGCTTGAAATCCTTGCAAAAGTAAAAAACGGCGACACCGACCTAGGTGTGCAACCGTTTTAAAAATTGAGAAACAGCACTGTCGACGCTACGATGCGTCGATGTCTGCTGCAATATGCAGGTCGTAGTCGGGGTAGGCTTCGCGGATTTCCTTGTGCAGAATGTCCAGGCCTTCTTGCGGCTTGACCTCGAAATTCATGACCACGTCAAAACGCATGGTGCGGTCTTCAAGGTTCACATAAAAGCCGTGGAGTTGCAATGCCCAAGGGTGCTCCTTTACCAACTTCAACACGTTGCTGCGAATTTTGGCAGCTTCGTCATTCTTGGTGTTGTGTGAATACACGCCTACGCCCGTGAGAATCACGCCGGTTTCTTTGAGTACGCGTGCCTGTACCCTGCGGGTCAGTACGTCGACTTCTTCAACGGTCATGGTATCGGGAAGTTCCAAGTGCACGGAACCGAGGAACTTGTCCGGCCCGTAATTGTTGAGGATGACATCGTAGGCACCATGGACTTGCGGTTCTTCGGTGAGCAGTTTCTTGATTTTCTTGACCAGGTCGCCGTCGGCGCGCTTGCCCAGAATATCGTCCAGCGTTTCGATGAGCATGCCGATGCCCGACTTGATGATGAATCCCGAAATTACGAGACCCACGTAGGCTTCAAGCGAAATTTCCGTGAGAACAAAGACGATGGCCGAGGCTAACACCGAAAGGGAGAGTATGGCGTCGAATAGTGCGTCAGCGCCCGATGCCACGAGCGCGCCCGAGTTCACGCGCTCCCCCTGGCGTTTCACGAATTTGCCGAGCACGAGTTTTACCACTACCGCCGAAGCGATAATGACCAGCGAAGCCGTGGAGTAGTCCGCTGTTTCGGGGTGGATAATCTTCTTGACCGATTCCACCGCCGAGGTACCGCCGGCGTAAAGCACGATTGCCGCAACTACCATTGCGCTCAAGTATTCGATTCGACCGTAACCGAGCGGGTGTTTTTTGTCGGGCAACTTGTTCGAAAGTTTTGCGCCCACAATCGTAATGACCGAGGACAAAGCGTCAGAAAGGTTGTTCACCGCATCGAGTGTCACGGCGATGGAGTTTGTAGCAAAGCCGACGAACGCCTTGAATGCGGACAGCACGATGTTTGCCGCAATGCCGATGATGCTTGTTCGGACAATGACCTTTTGACGGTTTTCTGCTTCGTTCATAAAATCTGATCCTTTTTTAGCGAAATGACTTGGGTGATAAGCCAATCGTTCGCTTAAAGAAAGTAGAAATAAAAGACATTTGGGACCACAAGGACCCCGGTCAGCAGCAGTCCTGGGTGCCGCAAGCCACATGGGAATTTTTCGAGAAGTTCTAGCGGATAAATACATCATTCTGTTGTCAATTTATCAAAACGAATTCGAATAAAGCCCTATATTAAGCGAATTTTTCAACTTATTTTATAGTAAGTAAAGTTCGTATGGGAGGCTTTATGTCGTTTTCAATTAAGGGATTTCCCTTTTTTGCAGGTTTTGTCGCGTTTTTGGGCACCCTCGCCAGTGCGGCAACGATTAACGTAGATATCGGCAAGGAACACCAGCGCATCAGCGGCTTTGGGGCTGCCTCGGCATGGGCCGGTTCCATCACCGACAAGAATGCCGCCTTCCTTTGGGACTCCACCAGCGGCGCCGGGCTTACGCTGCACCGTATCCGCATCGCTCCGGATGGCACCACATCAGAAACGAGTATCGCAAAAAAGGCGAGTGAATACGGAGTCAAAGTTTGGGCTGCCCCATGGATATCCAAATACACTGTAAATTACGACGGTGACAAGAAGCACCTGGATTTCAATCACGCTCAGGACTGGGCCAACACCATCTTGAAGTTTACGCAAGACATGCGGAAGGCTGGCGTTAATCTATATGCAATTTCGTCGCAAAACGAGCCCGACGGCACCGGAGACAACCACTACGAACCCGATGAATTGGCACGTTGGGTCGGCGACTACCTTGGCCCCACCCTCGATACCACGGGCATCAAAATCATTGGCACCGAAGCTATTAACTGGTACGGATTCCCCAATTACAAAAAAGCCTTCTTCAACAATCCCGCCGCCCTGAAATACACGGACATCTTCGGAACGCACGAATACGGCGGAGACCCGGCGGCTTATCCCGAAATCCACGAAGCCGGCAAGGAATTCTGGGAAACCGAAGTCTATGATCTTGGAAGTAACAAGGAAGACGTGGGCATGGGAAGTGCTCTCCGCGTTGCAGGCGTAATCCATGACGCCCTGACTATTGCGAACATGAACGCCTGGCATTTCTGGTGGATTTATTCCTGCAGCGAAGCCAGTTGCGGCAACGGAGCCCTCTGGCCGCAAGGACAAGGCAACCCCGACAATGTGGAGCCTACCAAGCGACTCTGGGTCATGGGGAACTTCAGCCGCTTCGCGCGACCCGGCTCTTGGAGAATCGACGCTACCAAGAATCCCGAAAGAGATGTAAAGGTCACCGCCTACCGCGACTCCCTCAAGACGAAAATCGCAGTCGTCATTCTCAATTCCAAGAATGAGGAGTTCAAGGCGGACTTTGATTTCGGAAACACAAAAATTGGAAGCTTCAAGCCCTACGTCACCGACGACAATAGCAACCTCAAAGAAGGAACCGAAGTCAAAGTCGACGATACAAAGTGCAGTTTCAGCGTTCCGGCCCGCAGTGCAACGACCATCGAATTCATTCTGTGGCAGGAACCAAAGGTGGAACCGCCCGCAGATTCTACAGAGGCTATCGCCTTCGGATTTTCTGCCCCCAAAAGCCTCCAAAGTACATATAAAGTATTTAGCCCGCTCGGCGCGTTCATCGGCGAATTCCAAGCCGGACATATCGGCGATCTCCGCAACGCCATGACAAACGCAGGCTTAAGCCGCGGTGTGTATATGGTCAAATGCGGCAATGCGAAAACGCAACATATGATTTTGAAATAGCCCAATTCAAGATATAGGGTTAGTTAAAGTAAAAAACGCAGGCTCGATTGAGTCTGCGCTTAATGCTTTAGATCCTTCGACGGAGTTTATCCTGAGCTTGTCGAAGGACTCAGGATGACATGTCGCTTACTTCTTCACATGCCTGTGGTATTCCTGCAAGCTGCAGACTTCGAAGCGGCCGAAGTCGTGCTTGTCCATGAGGCCTTCCACGGTAGAGGTGAGGGCGGCGATGGTCGTGGTGATAGGAATGCCAGAGACCACAGCCTTGGAGCGCATCTGGATTTCGTCGACCATGGCTTCGGCGCCGTTCTCGGTGGTGTTCACAATCCACTGCACTTCCTTGTCGTGAATGAGGTCCAACAGGTTCGGGCGGCCACGGGAGATGCGGAACACGGCGCGGGTCTTGATGCCTTCGTTGTAAAGCATCGTCGAGGTGCCGCGGGTGGCGTAAATCTGGTAGCCCATGTCTACGAGGCGCTTGATGAGCGGAACGGCCTTCTGCTTGTCTTCGTCCTTGAGCGAGACGAAAATGTTGCCTTCGCTCGGCACCTTGTTGCCTGCAGCGAGCTGGCTCTTGAGGTAGGCAAGGCCGCGGTCGCGATCGAGGCTCATGACTTCGCCGGTAGACTTCATTTCCGGAGAAAGCGTGATGTCCACGCCCGGGAACTTGACGAACGGGAACACGGCTTCCTTGACGCTCACGTAAGGCACGTGGACTTCTTCGGTGAAGCCGATTTGTTCGAGGGATTCGCCGAGCATGCAGCGGCTTGCGTAACTTGCGAGCGGCACGCCGATGGACTTGGACACGAACGGCACGGTGCGGGAGGCGCGCGGGTTTACTTCGATCATGTAGAGTTCGCCGTCCTTCACGGCGAGCTGCATGTTCATGAGGCCGACCACGTGGAGTTCCCTTGCAAAGTCCTTCGCGTATTGACGAACCTTGTCCTGGATTTCCTTGGAAAGCGTCATGGGCGGGATGACGCTTGCGGAGTCGCCGGAGTGGATGCCTGCGGGTTCCACGTGTTCCATGATGGCGCCCACCACGGTGTGCTTGCCGTCGCTGATGCAGTCCACGTCAAGTTCGGTAGCGTCTTCCAAGAAGCGGTCGATAAGAATCGGCTTGCCTTCGCCAATGGCGGCAGCTTCTTCTACGAACTTGCGGAGGTATTTTTCCTTATAGACAATCACCATGCCGCGGCCGCCGAGAACGAAGCTCGGGCGCACAAGCACGGGGTAGCCAATGCGGTCGACAATAGCCAAGGCTTCTTCCACGTTGTGGGCAATGCCAGATGCGGCCTGCTTGATACCGACCTTGTCGACCAGCTGCTTGAAGAAGTCGCGGTCTTCGGCGAGGTCGATGTCTTCGGGACTTGTACCTACGACGTTTGCGCCGGCCTTCTTGAGACGCATGGCGAGGTTCAGCGGAGTCTGACCACCGAATTGCACAATCACGCCCGCGCAGTTTTCGCGTTCGTAAATGCCCATCACGTCTTCGAGCGTGAGCGGTTCAAAGTAGAGCTTGTCGGAGGTGTCGTAGTCGGTGGAAACCGTTTCGGGGTTAGAGTTCACCATGATGACTTCGTAGCCTTCGCGACGCAGCGTAAAGGCGGCGTGGCAGCAGCAATAGTCGAATTCGATACCCTGACCGATTCTGTTCGGGCCGCCGCCGAGCACCATGATGCGCTTCTTGCCGCGGTTGCCCATGATGGTGCGAACCGGTTCCGTATGGTCGGCGTAGCAGCTGTAATAGTAAGGCGTAATGGCTTCGAATTCGCCGGCGCAGGTATCTACAGAGTAGTAGCTGGGAACGAGGCCGATGGACTTACGGACTGCCATGACATCTTCGGGAGTTCTGTGGAAGAGGTAGGCAATCTGAATATCGCTGAAGCCGAATTCCTTGGCCTGGCGGAACAGGGCCTTGTTCTTGGAGAGGCCATCCAGAGACTTGGCTGCCTTGATTTCGTCTTCGAAGAAGGCGAGTTCTTCCAAGTGACGGAGGAAGTAACGGTCAATCTTGGTGACTTCGTAAAGCTTTTCGATGCTCCAGCCGCGACGGAAGGCTTCGTACACCACGAAGATGCGTTCTGCGCTCGGGCGGGCGACTTCCTTGGCCAAAGTTTCGTTGTCGTAGGCCTTGAACTTTTCGCACTTGGCGCAGCAACCGAAGCCGCCGAATCCCGTTTCGAGGGAGCGGAGTGCCTTCTGCATGGCCTGCTTGAAGTTCGTACCGATTGCCATCGCTTCGCCCACGGACTTCATCTGGGTGCCGAGCGTAGAATCGGCCTTCGGGAACTTTTCGAAGGTGAAGCGCGGAACCTTAACGACAACGTAGTCGAGAGCCGGTTCGAAGCAGCTCGGGGTCGTCTGCGTAATGTCGTTGCGGAGTTCGTCGAGAGTGTAACCCACAGCGAGCAATGCAGCAATCTTTGCGATGGGGAAGCCCGTTGCCTTAGAAGCAAGAGCAGAAGAACGGGACACACGCGGGTTCATTTCGATGATGATGCGGCGGCCGGTCTTCGGTTCGATAGCCCACTGAACGTTAGATCCACCGGTTTCCACGCCGATGGCTTCCATGACCTTCAGGGAGTCGTCACGCATAGCTTGGTAGGCACGGTCATCAAGGCTCTGGATCGGGGCGACCGTGATAGAGTCACCGGTATGCACGCCCATGGGGTCGAGGTTTTCGATGGAGCACACGATAACGGCGTTGCCCTTCTTATCGCGCATGACTTCCATTTCGAATTCCTTCCAGCCGAGGAGCGATTCTTCGATAAGCACTTCGTTGTTGAGCGAGGCATCGAGACCGCGGTTCACGATGGTTTCGAATTCTTCAGGGTTGTGGGCGATACCGCCGCCCGTGCCGCCCAGCGTAAAACCCGGACGAATAATCAAGGGCCAGCTGCCGATGGTGTTGGCGATTGCGGTAGCTTCGCTCATGGAGTGAGCGGAACCGGAACGCGGAAGGTCCAGGCCAATCTTGAGCATGGCTTCCTTGAACAGGTGGCGGTCTTCGGCGCGCTGGATGGATTCGGCCTTTGCACCGATGAGTTCCACCTGGTAGCGGTCCAAAATGCCGCGTTCGTTCAGTTCCATGGCGAGGTTCAAAGCGGTCTGACCGCCGAGAGTCGGGAGCAATGCATCGGGGCGTTCGCGGCGGATGATTTCGTGCAGAATGTCGACGCTGAGAGGTTCGATGTAGGTGCGGTCGGCCATTTCGGGGTCGGTCATGATGGTGGCCGGGTTGGAGTTCACGAGCACCACTTCGAAACCTTCGCGGCGGAGAACCTTACAGGCCTGCACGCCGGAGTAGTCGAATTCGCAGCCCTGGCCAATCACAATCGGGCCAGAACCAATGAGCATAATCTTCTTGATGTCGGTACGCTTAGGCATTCTTTTTGCCTCCATTCTCTTTAGTCAATTTCTTTGATGCGTTTTTCTGCGCAAGAGCGGCCTTAACAAGTCCGCTGAACAGCGGGTGCGGTGCCGTAGGACGGCTCTTGAATTCCGGGTGGAACTGGCAGGCTTCAAAGTAGGGGTGGTTCTTGATTTCCACCATTTCTACGAGCTTGCCGTCGGGCGATGTACCGGCAATCTTGAGGCCGGCCTTTTCGAGTTCCTTGCGGAATTCGCTGTTGTAGTTGAATTCGTAGCGGTGACGGTGACGTTCGCTAATCTTTTCGCTCTTGTAAAGCTTTGCGGCGTTGGAATCCTTCATGAGCTTGCACGGGTAAGCGCCGAGGCGCATGGTGCCGCCCTTTTCGGTGACGTTCTTCTGTTCGTCCATCAGGTCGATAACCGGGTGGGTCGTCTTTTCGTCGAATTCCGTGGAGTTGGCGTCCTTCCAGCCGAGTACGTTGCGTGCAAATTCAATCACGCAGCACTGCATGCCGAGGCAAATGCCGAGCAGCGGAATCTTGTGTTCGCGGGCGTAGCGAATGGCTACGCACTTGCCGTTCACGCCGCGGCTACCGAAGCCGCCCGGAATCAGAATGCCGTCTGCATTCTTGATCATGTTCGGATTCTTTTCGAGCTCTTCGGCTTCGATGCATTCCACTTTCACCTTGGCATTGTGTTCCATGCCGGCGTGCTGCAAGGCTTCATGCACGGACTTGTAGGCGTCGCGGATGGCAATGTACTTGCCGACGAGCGCGATGGTGCATTCGTACTTGGGTTGTGTTGCCTTCTTGACGAGCTTGTCCCATTCGGAGTGGATGATGGGGTGGACGCTCAAGTGGAGCTGTTCAAGCACGCGGAGGTCAAGTTCTTGCTTGGAAAGTTCGCGAGGCACAGCGTAAACGGAGTCCTTCACGTCCTTTTCTTCGATCACGCATTCGGGCTTCACGTTGCAGAAGAGCGCGAGCTTGTCCAGGTGATCCTGCGGAATCGTCATTTCGGTGCGGCACACCAGAATGTCCGGAAAAATACCGATGTTGCGGAGTTCTGCCACGGAGTGCTGCGAGGGCTTGGTCTTGAGTTCGCCTGCGGCCTTCAGGTAAGGCACGAGAACCAGGTGGACAAAGCAAGTGTTTTCGACGCCGACTTCGAAGCGGAACTGTCTTGCGGCTTCGAGGAAGGGGAGCGATTCAATGTCGCCTGCGACACCGCCGATTTCGCAGAGCACGATGTCGGCGCCGCTTTCGGCTGCAGAACGGAAGGCGTCCTTGATTTCGTTGGTGATGTGCGGAATGACCTGCACGGTACCGCCGAGGTACTTGCCCGCGCGTTCTTTTGCGAGCACGGAGGAATAGATGCGACCCGAAGTGTAGCTCGATGCCTTGGAGCACTGCACGCCTGCGAAACGTTCGTAGTGGCCCAAATCAAGGTCGGTTTCGTAGCCGTCGTCGGTCACGAAAACTTCGCCGTGCTGGTAAGGGCTCATGGTACCCGGGTCCACGTTCAGATACGGGTCGAGCTTTTGCATGAACACTTTGTAGCCGCGGCTCTTGAGGAGGAGTGCGAGCGAAGCGGAGGTGATGCCTTTACCGAGCGAACTGACCACGCCGCCGGTAATGAAAATGTACTTGGTCTGTTTCTTTGCGGCAGCTTTAGAGGAGGACATTTTTTACCTCTTTGGGGACTTCAGCGGGCTTGGGGGTGCTGACTTGTTTTGCTTTGAATTCTTCGATCATTTGTCTGAATTCGGCGAACAAGTAGAGAGAATCGTTCGGACCCGGAGCGGATTCCGGGTGGTACTGCACGCTGAATGCCGGCAACTGCGTGTGGCGAATGCCTTCGACCGTGTTGTCGTTCAGGTTGATGTGTGTGACTTCGACTTCTTCGGGGAGCGTAATAGCATCGATAGCGTAGTTGTGGTTCTGGCTCGTGATTTCGACTGCGCCGGTCTTCACGTTCTTGACCGGGTGGTTGCAGCCGTGGTGGCCGAACTTGAGCTTGGAAACGTTGGCGCCTAAGGCGAGGCCCAGGAGCTGGTTACCGAGGCAGATGCCCATTAGAGGAACCTTGCCCAGAAGTTGCTTGACGACTGCGACCACTTGCGGGAGGCTGTTCGGGTCGGCAGGGCCGTTGGAGAGGAACACGCCATCGGGGTTCTTTGCCATAATCTGTTCGTAGGTCGTGGTAATCGGGAGCACCGTTACCTTCATGCCCTGGCTTACCAGGTTTCTCAGAATGTTGATCTTGATACCGAAATCCAGCGCCACGATATTCAAGTCGCCTTCGGTAGAAAGTTCGTAACCGTTGGGGTCGCTGACCTTGCTGGCGTAGTCCTGTCCGTCCAGACCTTCCCATTCCTGAGCCTTCTTGATGGCTTCTTCTTCGCTCATTTCTTCGTCAGAAACATGGAGGTAGGCCTTCTGGGCACCGTGTTCGCGCAGGTGGAGCGTGAGGGCGCGAGTGTCAACGCCGGCGATACCCGGCTTGCCCTGTGCCAGCATGTAGTCGTGCAGGCTTTCTTCTTTAAGTTCCGGAGAAACCCAGTCCAGGGAGTTCACCACGATGCCGTTCAGGAACACCTGGCGAGATTCGTTCTTTTCGGTGTTGGCCGCATAGGCGCCTACTTCTGCAGTGGTAAAGACCACGAACTGGCCGGCGTACGACGGGTCGGTGATGATCTGCTTGTAACCTGCCATGCCGGTGTTGAAAACGGCTTCACCGACGGTGTCGGTCTTGGCGCCAAAGGCGTATCCTCTAAAGACGGCGCCATCTGCCAGTGCCAGAAACGCCTTCTTTTCGCGTTTCGCTTTCCATTGGAACTTATCAGTCATACGATTCTCATTGCTTTAGTGTTAAAAACTCTATAAAAATAAAGGCAAAAGCCAAAAGCTTTTGCCAAACGATAAAGACGAATAAAAACGGTAAAAAGGAAAATTTTGTGAAAACCAGAGAGAGTGGCTTGATTCCGTTGCGAGATTGCTGCAACGGCTGCGCTCATGTGTGCCTCGATGGTTTCCGATATTTTCATCGGACTCCTAATGTAGTAAAAAAGGGGGTGAACCACAAGGTTTTGGATGGAATTTGCCTAACATTTTTTAGTGACTTTTCATAATATGTAAACCAAAATCTTTGAAAACGAGGAAATGTAAAAACAGGGCGGTTGAATAGCGAAAAATAGAATGTATTTTTATAGTGGAGGGTAGAAAATGATCAAGAGAACAAGTCTGCTTTTTGCCTTAATTTGGGCATGCATATATATAGGCTGTGGCGATGATTCCACTTCTGCCACGATCGAAGAAGTTTCACAAGTCACTTCCAGCTCTAGCAACGAAATTATGGACGATCAGTCGTCCGACTCCTCGAAACCTTCGAGTTCGAGTGTTTCGTCCGGTGAAACTTCTAGTGCGAGCGAACCTGTCGAATCCGGTATTTCGTCTTCAATTCTGACATTGCTGCCTAGCGAAGGTGACTTGTTTTGGGAGGGTGGTGCTGCCGGTGCCGGAGGCTTTACGCCGTATTGGTATTATGATTCCACAAAGTTTAAACCGCTAGATCCTTCCAAGCCGGATGGATGTTTCCAAGTCTATCAAGATTCCCTAATCGGAAACATTACTTCGGAGTTCGAGGAACCATTGTGCGTTGTCAAACAAGCCATTTTGGGGCTGGTCGAGAATTTGGTGAATCAGGGTGTTGTCGTCGAAGAAGCGAAGACGGCTGCAGTGCGAAAGCTGTATGAATTTTTTGAAATTGACTCCGTACCAAAGAACGATAGTTTGTATGAGTCCGCCTTGGGTTATGCCTTGAGCTCTTTGTTCCCGGTGAATGACAGTGATACCACGATGAGGGTGAATTTTATTAATGACCTCGCTAATGGCAAAGATTTCAGCAAATCGGATCGGTGCGGATTGGTAGTGAATTCTGCAATGATGATTAAAGTTCCTAACGCTTATATGGGCACCTCTGTACGTAGTGTGACGTCTGCAATCATTGGAAAATTATGGAAGTATTGCGGAGGTCTTACGGATTGCGATGAGTCAAACAAAGGTGAATTTAGGAAATACGATTGCGGACCGGATTTCCCAAATTGCATCTATCAAAATAGGGAATATATCTGCACGGGAACGGGATGGACTCTCCCGACAACGCAGGACTATGAAACTCTCGGCCATGAATGCAAGATGAACAATACGCGTTTCCCAAGTGATTCTACATCGGGAATGGAATATATCTGTTACGAAGGAACATGGTACAAGTCTACTGATAAATTGGTCGGTAAATTGCCGAAGGAATACTTCTTTAACGAAAACATTAGCTACGGCACCATGGAAGATTCCAGAGACGGACATGTGTACAAGACGGTTGAGTACGATGGCCTGACGTGGATGGCCGAAAATATCAACTATTATACTGAAACCGATTCGGCAATAAAGAATTATAGCAAGTGCTCTCAAAGTATCAAGTGCGATTACGGACGCTTCTACAATGTGGAGGCTGCCTTGAGCGCGTGTCCCGAAGGCTGGCGCTTGCCCAAGAAAGAGGAACTTGAGAAATGGATTGATATGGAGTATGTGGTACGTCAAAAATTCTTGCCGAAACTCTTTTCTAAACTGTCGGGAGTGCGTGATGCGTCCGATGAATTTGGCTTGTCCCTTTTGGCGACGATTACGGTTGACCCGTACGGATGGGACGAAACCTCGGGGTATGGAGTTTTCTGGGTAGAAGGCCGGTCCTACATACGTATTACGGATAATATCATCTATTTTCAAGATAAAATAGATCCCCGTGAAGCGGGCGAGTTTATCCCGGTCCGTTGTGTCAAGTAAAAATGACCTGTGAATCGTCAGAAAATTGACGGAATAAAGCTGATTTTGCTATATTTGCAGTCCACAAATGCTCGAGTAGCTCAGTTGGATAGAGCAATTGCCTTCTAAGCAATGGGTCGTGGGTTCGAATCCCGCCTCGAGTATGAATAGCCTAGACACCTTTACGGTGTCTAGGCTATTTATTTTTGTAGGAGGGAGCGAACCCGAAGGGTTCGACCTCTGCGTAAGGCGAACGCAGCGACCGAGCTTGCTCGGGCATTGCTGAGCCGTAGCAGAGGCTACAAAGCACGTAGTGCTTTGTGAGTCCCGCCGTTAAGAATCAAAAAAATCATACACAAAAAAACGTCCGGTTCAAAGAACCGGGCGTCCATAAGGAGTAGAATCTAGGGGCCGATTACATCATGCCGCCCATGCCCATGGACGGATCCATGGCAGGAGCTGCCGGCTTCGGTTCCTTCTTTTCAGCGATTACGCAGTCAGTCGTGAGAATCATCGAAGCGATAGAAGCGGCATTCTTGAGGGCCGTACGAGTCACCTTAGCCGGGTCAATCACACCGGCCTTAATGAGGTCTTCGTAGGTGTCAGTCTTCGCATTGTAACCGAAGCTGTCCTTGCCTTCCTTCACCTTGTTCACCACGACAGAGCCTTCGAGGCCAGCGTTCTGGACAATCTGACGGAGAGGTTCTTCGATAGCGCGGCGGATGATAGCGGCACCAGTCTTCTGGTCGGCGTTATCAAACTTGAGGGAATCGATGGCCTTTTCGGCGCGGATGAGGGCAACGCCACCACCCGGAACGATACCTTCTTCGACGGCAGCGCGAGTTGCGTGCATGGCGTCGTCGACGCGGTCCTTCTTTTCCTTCATTTCAACTTCAGTAGCAGCACCGACCTTGATCACAGCTACGCCGCCAGCGAGCTTGGCCAAGCGTTCCTGGAGTTTTTCGCGGTCGTAGTCGCTCGTGGTAGCTTCGATCTGCTTCTTGATCTGGGCGATACGGCCCTTGATAGAAGCGGCGTCGCCGGCACCTTCGACGATCGTGGTGTTGTCCTTCGTGATAGTGATAGACTTGGCCTGGCCGAGCACGGTCACCGGAGCGTCTTCGAGCTTAGCGCCTGTGTCTTCGGAAACCAGCATACCGCCAGTGAGGATAGCGATGTCTTCGAGCATTGCCTTACGACGGTCGCCGAAGCCCGGAGCCTTAACAGCTGCGACCTTCAGGGTGCCGCGCATCTTGTTCACAACGAGCGTTGCGAGAGCTTCGCCATCGACGTCTTCGGCGATGATGAGGAGGGACTTGCCCTGCTTTGCCACGTGTTCGAGCATCGGGAGCAAATCCTTCATGGTAGAAATCTTCTTGTCGTACAACAGGATGTACGGATTTTCGAGGGCCACTTCCATGCTGTCAGTGTTGGTGACGAAGTACGGAGAGAGGTAGCCGCGGTCGAACTGCATACCTTCGACAACGTCGAGGATGGTTTCGGCAGTCTTGGATTCTTCGATGGTGATGACGCCATCGTTACCGACCTTTTCCATAGCGTTGGCGAGGAGTTCACCAATTTCGGGGTCGTTGTTGGCGGAAATCGTTGCGACCTGGGCAATGTGTTCCTTGCCGTTGATCTTCACGGCCATCTTGCCGATTTCCTTGATCACGGCTTCGACGGCAGCGTCCATACCGCGCTTGATGTCCATCGGGTTTGCACCGGCGGCCACGTTCTTGAGGCCTTCGCGAGTGATAGCCTGGGCGAGCACGGTAGCAGTCGTGGTACCGTCACCAGCAGCGTCAGAAGTCTTGTTGGCGACTTCCTTGGCCATCTGGGCGCCGAGGTTTTCGTAAGCGTCTTCGAGTTCCACTTCCTTAGCGACAGACACACCGTCCTTGGTGACGTTCGGGGCTCCGAAGGCCTTTGCGATCATCACGTTGCGGCCCTTAGGACCGAGGGTGACCTTCACTGCGTTGGCGAGTTTGTCCACACCCTTCATCAGGGATTCGCGAGCTGCTACATCAAACTTAAGTTGCTTTGCCATTTTGTTTTTCCTTTTTTATTTAAAATTTTTGAGTAGGAAGTTTGAAGTAGGAAGTTAGAAGTGTAATAATCGCGGCTTCGCCGCCTAACTAGACCTGTCTACCGTCTACTTCCTACTGTCTACTAACCACTACAGAGTAGCGATGACGTCGGATTCCTTCACGATCAGGTAGTTTTCGCCATCGACGGAGACTTCCGTTCCGCTGTACTTGCCGTAAAGCACCACGTCGCCGACCTTGACTTCCATGGCGACGAGTTCGCCCTTGTCGTTCTTGCGACCCGGGCCCACGGCCACGACCTTACCCTGCATCGGCTTTTCCTTGGCGTTGTCCGGGATAAAGAGACCCGAGGAGGTCTTCTGTTCGGCTTCTGCCGGCTTGACGACGATTCGATCTGCAAGAGGCTTAATCATTTTCACTTTTCCTTTTTTACGGGTGGTTTCGCACCCAATGTTTGAACTGTTTTGCCCAAATTGGTAGTCCAACTTGGACTATTTATTTTGTTTCGCCCTAGAGTAAGCAATTTCTGTGCCAAGTTCTATTGGTGGGCGATTTGTGTCTATTTTGGTGTTTTTAGGCGTCTTACAGTATCGTTTTGAAACGTTTTTGGAGGCTTTTAAGGCTTTAAGGAGGTTGTGTTTTAATTTGAAACAAATCGTTTTGCTTGTGACGGGTTTACGGGCGATTCCGTAATTGTCCACACTTGACTGCATTAATGAAGAAATGTGGACTTTTTATTTTTATTACAATTTTTAAAAATGCCAAATTGTCTAGAAAATTTTTAAAATAATGTGGACTTTTTATAGATTTTTTGATTATATTTAGAAAAGGAATTGCTGTAGAGTCTTGTTGTCTAAAGACTACAAATAAGAATAATTTGCGTTCTGTTTTGAACTTTTAGAAATAGATTAGCAGTAAGGCCATAGAAAATGGAGTTTATATGGGTATTGGTTTAAAAACATCGACAATTTTTGCAGGAGTCGCGCTAGCGTTTGGGCTTGCTTCTCCGGCTTTTTCTGCTAACCGCCAGATGGAAAATCTTTCGCGCGGTCTTGCTGTCACGAACACGGGCAAGGGTGTGCTCGTGAGTTGGCGCCTTTTGGGTACTGACGCTCCGGACGTGGAGTTCAATCTCTACCGCGATGGTGAGAAAATTGCTTCCGTTGGTAAGACGGGTGGCACGAACTACCTGGACGCCGCCGGCAAGACAACTTCCAAATATACGGTCGCGGCGGTAGTTGGCGGCAAGGAAGGTGCCAAGCAGGGTGTTTCCGTGGTGCTCGACAAGACGGTCTCCAACAGCGGAAAGTCTTTCCCGTATAAGACTATTAAACTGGAAGTCCCCGCGGCACAGACAATGCCCGACGGCGAAAAATGCACGTACACTCCCAATGACGTGAGTACGGCCGACCTCGACGGCGACGGCGAATACGAACTGATTTTGAAGTGGGATCCGTCTAACGCTCACGACAACTCGCAGACGGGCTATACGGGTACGGTATTCATCGATGCCTACAAGCTCGACGGTACGCGCCTTTGGCGTATTGACCTCGGTAAGAATATTCGCGCGGGCGCACACTACACGCAGTTCCAGGTCTTTGATTACGATGGCGACGGCAAGGCCGAGATGATCGTGAAGACTGCCGACGGCACGATTGACGGTACGGGCAAGGCGATTGGCGACAAGTCAAAGGATTACCGCGACGCGAGTGGTACGATTCTTAAAGGCCCTGAATACCTGACTGTTTTCCGCGGTGTTGACGGTGCAGCGATTTCGACCGTTACGTACGAACCGAGCCGAGACATCAACCAGCACGTGAAGGGCAAGGATGCCCATGGCTACTGGGGCGATAACTACGGCAACCGCTGTGAACGCTACTTGGCTGCAACGGGTTATCTGGACGGAGTACACCCGAGTGCAATCTTTGCACGCGGTTATTATAGCTCATCTTATGTGGCCGCTTACGATTTTGACGGAAAAGATTTGAAACTCCGCTGGCTCCACAAGTCGGAATATCCGGGCCAGGGCCTGTACGGCGAAGGAAACCACAGCCTTCAGGCGGTGGACCTTGACGGTGACGGCTACGACGAAATCTTCTTCGGGGCAGCAGCCTTGAACCACGATGGAACGCTGCGTTACCGCACGGGCCTCGGTCATGGCGATGCCCATCACATCGGTGATCTGGATCCGGATCTTCCGGGTCTTGAATCCTGGGACGTGCACGAACACAAGGATGCCCAGTACACCGAAGAAATGCGCGCCAATGATGGCAAGATTATTTGGGGCACTCCGCAGCCATCTGCCGAAGGTGTCGATAATGGTCGTGGCATGGCTGCAGACGTTGATTCTGAATATCGTGGCTATGAAATGTGGTCTGCAAAGGGTGGTGGAATGAAGACTGCTAAGGGCAAACTCATTGGAACGCCTGCAGTGTCTCAGAACTTCCGCATTTATTTTGACGGCGATGAGTATGATGAACTCTTGGACGGCGCTTTTGTGACCAAGTTCAATTCTTCGTCAAAAAAATCTGAAACTTATTTCGATGGTCCATCTGCCCTCGGTGTTACCGGTTGCAATGGCACCAAGAATACGCCGAGCCTTGTGGCCGACCTCTTTGGCGACTGGCGCGAAGAAATGGTAGTGCGTAGCGAAAAGGATCCGACGTTGCTGTACATCGTTTCGACCCCGGTAGAAAGCAAACTTCGAGTCTACACGCTGATGCACGATGCCACCTACCGCACGGCGGTTGCGTCTCAAAATACGGCCTATAACCAGCCGTCGCACCTGGGCTACTACTTGCCCGACATGGTAAAGTCGCTCAAGCAGCCGAGCATCTTCGTAGTGGGCGAGGACCCGACTCCTGCCGACACAACCCCGGTGGTGAACAGCGGCAAGTCCGAACTGGATGCCTCTACCCCGAAGGATGGCAAGGGCTGGACTCAGAGCGAAAACGAAGGCTTCCTCAAGAACGGCTACTATAACTTTGACAATGCGCTTTCGAGCTACGGCACTTGGGAAATCTTCTCGAAGACCGAGGCGAAGACGACGCTTACGGTGCGCTTCACGAACGGTGGGACTACCTCCCGCAATATGGCGGTTACCGTAAATGGCGCTTCTGCCGGCACGATTAGCTTCCCCTCGACAGATGCCTCCTGGACGACTTATTCCGAGGCGAAGATCGATGTGAAGATTGTCGCTGGCGTGAACACGATTACGTTTACCTCGATGACGAGTGATGGCGGCCCGAACGTCGATATGTTCACCTTCGGTATCGATGGTGTAGAACTCTATGATGGTACGCAGAAGATTGATAATCCGACGGCACTTGCGGTAATTCCGTTCAAGAGCGGTGTCTCCTTCAATTCTTCTACGGGCGTGCTCTTTACGCCCAAGGCTGGCTTTGCGGAAGTCTACTTCTACGATATGTCCGGTGCAATGCGCATGGGGGTGTCGCGGAACGTGAATGCAGGCTCTACGACGATTTCGCTTGATCGCGAAATGCTTCCGAAGGGAACTTATCTCGTTAAGGTAATGCTTGACGGAAAGGCTGTTTCGACGAAGAAATTCTCGAAGCTATAAACACCTCACTGCCTAGCCTTGGTCTTTCGAATGTTGGACCGGGGCTAGGCGATTTTTGGTTTTGGTTATGAAGATGTTTAATAAAATCTGGCAATCTGCCGTAATCGCATCGATGGTCGTCGCTCCGCTCACATGGTCGGCGGTGACCATCTACATGTGTGGCGACTCCACCATGCAGGACTGGAACGAAGGCTACTATCCCAAGCAGGGACAGGGGCAGGATTTCCATTTCTGGTTTGATCCGACCAAGGCGGCGGTTGTGAACCGCGGCCAAGGTGGCATGTCGCTCGGTGGCGGCGGTAAGGCCAAGGATGGCAGCACAGCTGTCGGTTATTATGACATGTTCTTCAAGAAGGGCTGTTCTGCCGGTAACTGCATTGCTGAAAAGCTTCAGGCGGGCGACTATGTCGTAATTCAGTTCGGTATTAACGACGTGAGCTACAGTACCGAAGATTTCTTTGCTTCGAACATGAAAAAGATGGTGAGCGATGTCCGCGCGAAGGGCGCGTACCCGATTATCATGAGCCCGATTCGCCGCCTGTATTACGATTCCCCGACGCAGATTCATAACAGCTACCGCGGTTATCCGGCGCTCAACAAGAGCCTCGCCGAAGAACTCAACGTGCCGTTTATCGACATGAGCGAGATGGTCGCGAACTACATGATTTCGGTGGGCGAGCAGTATGCGGCTCAGTTCATCTTCAACTATGCGACCAAGGCAGAATACAGCAATCTTGGCAGTGACCAGACGGACCAGGTGCACTTGCAGATGAACGGTGCGAACGCTTTCGGGCGCATTATTACCGAACAGATGCGCGCCCACAGTGACCCGATTGTGAAAAAACTCGGTGACTATATGGCACCCATGTACCAGGTCGAAGTCAAGGTGAGCCCCGAAGGTGCTGCTGAAGCGACTTCGATTAACGCCTATTACCCGAAGGGCATGACCGTGATGCTCAAGACTATTCCGAAGAGCGGCAAGAAGTTCTTGGGCTGGTACGACGGTAACGGCAACAAGGTGGGTGCCCCGAGCCGTTCGAACGTGAAGTCTCCTTACATTCATACGTTCGTGATGGGTAGTGCCTCGACGCAGTTCACGGCGGTTTACGAGGGCGGAACGGCGCAGAAATATACCGGCGATGGTGCTGCGTTAACCGCATTCCCGACCACGACCCCGAAGAGCCTTGACGATGTGACCTTTGTTCCGTTTACCCCGATTGAAGGCAGTACGCAGGATACGGTGAAAATTGACAAGGATATCAAGAAATTCTTTGATGCAAGCACTCCGGATACGGCAGGAATCGGCTGGACTCAGAACGAATGGACTGGCTTTACGGGCGAAGGCTATTACAATCTGGATAATACGAATGCCTCGTTTGCCGCATATAAGGTCAAGTTCCCAGGCGCAGGCTATGTGACGCTTGCGGTGCGCTATGCAAACGGCGGATCGTCGGATCGTATGTTCAATGCTTATTTGGACCATGATTACCTTGTGAGTGCACCGCCGACGGGTGGTTGGGACAAGTGGGATACCGCCTACGTGGTGATGGATGCTCCGCAAGGTGAAGCCGAACTCAAGATTATGTCGCTTACAAGCGATGGCGCTCCGAATCTAGATGCCTTCGGTTTCAGTATCGACGGCGTTTGCCGCGTAAGCGAAGGCTGTGAAGCAAAGGATACGACCGATACTTCGACAACGGTTGTTGCAACGACTTCGATGCCTACGGCGTTGGCACAGTTGAATGGCAATACCTTGAAAATCAATGGCACGAGTAACGCTCGTATCGATGTGTTTGATATGCGTGGTCACTTGGTGGCTCGTAAGATTGCTGCAGGTGAGGTAGATTTGTCGAATCTGGTGAAGGCTAATGGCCTGTATCGCGTCATTGTTCGCCAAGGTAGCGCCAAGTTTGCAACCACATGGGCAAAGGTGAAGTAAGTATGAAAGGGCTTTTGAAATTCTTTGTTGCAGCGGCCATTTTTACCGGCGTTGCTGTGAGCGATTCCACGAGCTTCGCTATTTATGTGGTGGGGGATTCTACGGTTTGCACTTATAAGGATAACGCTTACCCGCAAACGGGTTGGGGCCAGGTCCTTGGTTATTTCTTCGATGCCTCCCGCGTGAAGGTGAACAATTACGCCATCGGCGGGCGCAGTTCTAGAACGTTCATTGAAGAAGGCCGCTTGGACGAAGTCAAGGGCAAACTCCAAACAGGCGATTATCTCTTTGTGCAGTTCGGTCACAATGACCGCGACTACAGCAAGGAAGCTCGCTATGTTCCGCCCGCAGATTTCCCGGGATATATCCAGAAGTATGTGGATGCCGCTAAGGCAAAAGGCGCTAATGTCATCTTGATTTCGCCGATGAACTTGAACGGTAGCCGTAACGTGTTTTCCACCGGCGACAAGAACTACGATGCTCGCGGCATGATGCAGACGGTGGCGAAGAACAACAAGGTTCCGTTTGTAGATTTGAACATGAAGTCGTACAATACCTACAATACGACTTACAAGAACATGCCGGATTATGTGACGCGTTATTTGTACAAGTCGCTGCAGGCAGGTGAATATCCGAATTACCCTGATGGTGTGAACGACGGTACCACGCATTTCCAGGAAATGGGCTCCATGGGCCATGCCCAGATGATTTGCGAGGAACTTGAAGATAACCTCAAAAACAATTCGAATCTCTCTGCCGAAGCAAAGACTGCGCTCACGACGCTTGTTTCTGCCATCAAGAAACGCTATACCATTAAGGTGCAGACCAACCTTTCGAACTACAGCGGCCTCATCACGCAGACGCAGTATTTCCCGGCGGGTTCCCCGATGACGCTCCGCGTGACTCCGAACGGTCAGACCTTTGAGAAATGGGTCGATGACGACTGTAACGAAATCTCGAAGAACATGATTTATTACGGCTTCAAGACCAAGGCTCGCAACATCACTTATACGGCGATGTTCAAGGGCGGTTCTGAATGCAAGAAGATTGCGCATGATGACGAAGACGTAGGCGGAGATAATCCGACATCTTCTAGCTCCGAGGGTCCGGAATCGTCTAGTTCCATTGATCCGAAGCTTTGCTTTGACGGTACCGCCGACGCGGCTTGGCCTTCTCCGATCGATATGTCGAACCCTGAAATTGCAGATGGCTTGACGGAATCGAACCACGAAGGCTATACGGGTCAGGGCTTCTTCAATATTGAAAATAGTGCCTATAGTACTGCGACTTACAAGCTGACTTCTGACCAGTCGGCCTCCAATGCCCGCGTCATGATCCGCTATTCGTTCCAGGGTAATTCTAACCGTGACATGAAATTCACGATCGATAATGGAATCTACGACGTAGCATTCCCCTCGACGGGTAGCTGGGACAAGTGGGATACCGCCTACATAGAAGATGTCTGGGTGGATGCTCTTGACTTTAAGATGAAGATTGCCTCGACGACAAGTGACGGCGGCCCGAATATCGATATGATTGCCTTTGACATGAAGGGCGTGTACCGCACCGGTTGTAAGCCGGCCAAGGTTGAAAACGATGTGGAATCGTCTTCGAGCGGGACGACAATTGTGGATGTTCGTTCGCTTGCTCATGGGGTAACTTTTGATGCTCGAAACATGAGCGTAACGACTCAGGGTGGCTTAATGGAAGTCCAGTTGATGGATGCTATGGGTAAAACCTTGAAACGTGAAGTTCGAAATGTGGCTGCAGGCTCGGTTTCGCTGCTTTCGGATGTTGCAAAACTCCCTAAAGGTCGCTATTTCTTGAGAATTTCGCTAAATGGACGACTTGCGTTACTGCAACCTTTTGTATATTAAAGGAAAAACCGCGGTTACCCGCGAAAAGGAGATTTTATGAATTTCTTTAAGTTTGCAGTTTCTTCTTGCGCTGTTCTCGCAGCTGTTGCATTGACGGCTTGCGACGATTCTTCGTCTGCTTCTAGTGACGACAAGACTTCGTCCAGCTCTGAAAAGACCACGAATAGCTCCGATTCCAAGACTCCTGCTTCTGAAAGCAGCTCTTACGATTGCTCTGTCACGGACGGCGTGAAGGTTGTTTACCCCAAGGGTGGCGAAAGCTTCAAGATGGGTGACAAGATTAAGGTGGTTTACGGCTCCGATGTGAAGGGCTCTGGCTATCGTTTCGTGTTTAAGACTTCTGAATCTGATGCCGGCCTCGACATGCTTGAAGAATCTGCCGGTCCCGAAAGCCCGGACGGAAAGACTTGCTACGAGCAGGAAGTGGTTTTGTCTGACGAATATGCCGAAGCTACCGAAACGGCAATCATTCGCGTGATTCCTTACGAAAAGACTGCCAAGGCTGCAAATTCCGGCACCTTCAAGGTGACCAAGTAAATTTGAACGCCTCGTTAAAATTTGACGACAATTCGATCACCGTAGCCGTTGTGGGCTGCGGTGGTTTTATTGGTAGTCACTTATTGCAGGCGATTTTTGAACGCACCCGTTGGCGTGTCTTTGGCGTAGATTTGGAATCTTATCGCATTCAGGAACACTTGACGAATCCGCGTTTTGAATTCCTGTGTGCAGACCTTGCCGATTCAGCGGTGGTTGAGCGGATTGCGCAGTATCCCGTGGTGGTGAACTTGGCGGCCATCTGTACGCCTGGCCGTTACATGGCCGAGGCGGCCGAAGTCATTCGCAGCAATTATGACCACCCGCGAGCCTTGGCAGATGCTTGCGCCAAGAGCGGCAGCTGGCTGATTCATTTTTCAACTTCTGAAATTTACGGCAAGACGGCGGCGGCTTCGGGAGCACTTCTCGAAGATGAATCTGAAATTGTACTTGGACCTGTTTCGGCAAGCCGCTGGAGCTACGCGACGGCAAAACTCTTGACGGAACGCTATATGGCGGGACTTGCCGACTTGAATTGGACTGTGGTTCGCCCCTTCAATTTCGTTGGCCCCTTTATGGACTTTATGCCGGGTGTCGACGGCGACGGAATTCCGCGCGTGCTTGCGAATTTTTCGACGGCCTTGGTCCGTGGCGAAACCCTTAAGCTTGTAAATGGCGGCTTGGCCAAGCGTTGCTTTACTTCGGTACACGATGCCATAGATTTTATTTTTAGCCTGTTCGCTCATGCAAACGCTGGCATCGGTCAGGCGTTTAATGTGGGCAATGCGGACAACGAAGTCTCGATTGCAGAGCTTGCTCAGCTGATGCGTTCTGTTTTTGCTGCGGTCAAGGGTGTGCCTGAAAACGATGTGCCCGGTGTTGAAACTGTTTCGGGCGAAGCTTATTACGGCAAGGGCTACGATGATTCCTTGCGTCGGCTTCCGTCGGTGGCAAAGGCCGAAAACCTGTTGGGCTTCAAGGCGAAAATCCCGCTCCAGGCAGCCCTCGAAGAATCTCTGAGCTGGTTCGTTGGACACTATGCCCTCTGATTATTTCATTTTTGTTCCCGCTTATAATGTTGCGAAAACCCTAGCTTCGGTGTTGCAAAAAATTCCCGAGAGCGTATGGGCGCGATCCATTGTCCTTGTGATTGATGACGGCTCAGCCGATGATACTCGCGGATCCTTTGAATCTTTTGTGGAAGGCTTGAATGGAGATGCGGTCGCCGCTGAAAAGAAAAGCCGTCTGCGCTACATGCGCTTTGAACAGAACAAGGGCTATGGTGCGGTGGTCAAGAAGGGAATTTCCGAAGGGCTTAAGTCGGGGGCGGTGTCGATTGCTTGCCTTCATGGTGATGGTCAGTACCCGGCAGAAAAGTTGCAGGAATTTTTTGACTATTTGCAAACTCAAGAGGCTGCCTTGGTGCAAGGCTCTCGCCATTTGATTCGTGGCAGTGCGAAGGCGGGGAATATGCCTTTGTATAAGCGCTTGGGCGGAAAGTTCTTGACGACGATTGAAAATCGAGCGTTCAAGCAGAAGTTGACGGATCGTCACAGCGGTTTTATCGTCTATTCCGCAAAATTCTTGAAGAATATCCCTCTTGATAAGTTGAGTCCTTCTTTCGATATTGATTTGGAACTCATTTCTATCGCCGATGCTCGAGGCTTGAAACTGGCGGAACTTCCGATTCCGACGCGTTATGCCGATGAAAAATCGAACTTGAACGTCGTTACTTATGGTTTGAGAGTCTTAAGACAAGTCTTGCGCCGTCTTGGCGTTTAATTCCATATTTATATATTTAAAACATGCATATCGGTTGTCATTTATCATCTTCGGCGGGCTTTTTGGCCATGGGGCAGACGGCGCTTTCGATTGGCGCTGATACTTTTCAGTTTTTTACGCGGAATCCTCGCGGCGGTGCGGCCAAGCCTTTTGATGCCGCTGATGCCCAGTCGCTTGTCAAGCTGCTGGATGACAATCATTTTGCCCCGATTCTGGCGCATGCTCCTTATACGCTGAATGCTTGTGCCGCTGACGAAGGCTTGCGGCAATATGCAGTCGATGTCATGAAGGATGACGTCTGGCGTATGGATCATTTTCCGGGTGCCATGTACAATTTTCACCCTGGAAGCCATGTCAAGCAAGGCGTTGAAGTGGGCGTGGATTTGATTTCGCAGGCGTTGAATCAGATTTTGAAGCCGGAACAAAAGACTCTTGTGCTGCTTGAAACGATGGCGGGCAAGGGCTCCGAGGTGGGCCGTACTTTTGAGGAACTGCGTGCCATTATTGACCGCGTAGAGCTGGGCGATAAACTGGGAGTTTGCCTGGATACTTGCCATGTGTTCGATGGCGGTTATGATATTATTGACGACTTGGACGGCGTCCTTGAACAATTTGACAAGGTGATTGGCTTAAAACGTTTGAAAGCGATTCACCTGAACGACAGCAAGAACCCTATGGGTAGCCACAAGGACCGTCATGAGGTTTTAGGGGCGGGGTATATCGGCTTGGATGCGCTCACGCGAGTGGTAAACCATACGGCGCTGAAGAATTTGCCATTTTACTTGGAAACGCCGAATGAATTGCCCGGCTACGCAAAAGAAATTGCCATGATGCGTGAACGCTCAAAATAAAAGATATATATTTAAAGCATGGTAAAAGACTTAATTCATGCTTTAAATGGGGTGCTGCTCGGAAAGCCCGAGACGGTTGAACTTTTGGTCATGGCGCTGTTGGCCGATGGTCACGTGCTGGTGGAAGATGTCCCCGGCACGGGCAAGACGACGCTTTCGAAAGCGCTTGCGGCAGCGATTGGGGCCGACTTTGCGAGAATCCAGTTTACGCCGGATTTGTTGCCCGCCGATGTGACGGGCGGTGCCGTATTCAAGGCGAATACGGGTGAATTTGAAATCAAGAAGGGTCCTGTCTTTACACAGGTGCTTTTGGCGGATGAAATCAACCGTGCCTCGCCGCGTACGCAGAGTGCTTTGCTCGAGGCGATGGAAGAACGGCAGGTGTCGCTGGAAGGCGAACGTTATAAGTTGCCTGAACTCTTTATGGTGCTGGCGACTGAAAATCCGGTGGAATTCCATGGCGTGTTCCCGCTGCCTGAAGCGCAGATGGACCGCTTTATGGTGCGTATTTCGGTGGGATATCCGACAGCAGAAACAGAACTTGACATTTTGCGGGCGCACCGCACGAGCCGTCCGCTTGATTCTGTACGTGCGGTAACGGTTCCGGGTGAGGTCTTGACGGCACGTAGCCAAGTGCAGCGGATTCATATTGATGAATCGCTGGAACGTTACATTGTTAGCTTGGTGCAGGCAACGCGTAACGACGGCGGCGTGCGTTTGGCGGCAAGTCCGCGAGCGGGCATGAACCTGGTGCGCATGGCGCAGGCGTGTGCGTTTGTGAATGGCCGCGACTTCGTGAATCCCGATGACATTCAGCGCGTGTTCTTCCCGGTGATGGAACACCGCGTGTTCGCCAAGGACAGCGGTGACCCTGACGCCAGCAAGAAGATTTTGCAGGGAATTCTGAAACAGGTGGCGATTCCTAAGTAAGGACGCGAATGTCATCCTTTGCTAAATGGCTGTTGAACGCGATTCCGCGGGCCCCGAAAAAATCGGGGATTTTGATGGCTGTTTATTTTTGGTGGCTAGATTATTTTACTCCGGCGGGTCGCGCATTTGCCTCCTTGTTTTTGCTGGCGATGTTTGCGGGGGCGGTGCCTGGATTTTGGGCGGCCTGGATTTTTGCGGGCATTGATTTCCTGCTTTTCTTGGGACTTGTCTTTAGCCTATTCGTGACCGCGAAGCGGAGCAAGATTTGGGTTGAAAGCGTGTCGGTGAATCGTGTGCGCGAAGGCGAAACGGCTACGGTCACGGCGTATGTGGCGGTGCGTTCGACGATTGACTGTGTGACTTTAGGGGCGAATCGTTTGCCGCCCTCGCTTACAGGCTTTGAATCGGACCGCGCAAAGATTAAGAAGGGCGAGCCGCCGCGCAAAATGGAATGCCAAGTGCGCACGACGCGCCGCGGCTCCTTCATGCTCAATAAGGTCTCGGCGAATGTGCCTGAAATTATGGGCCTTTTGCGCTGGCCTTATGGCTTTAATGGCTCGGTAGAATTGCTAGTTTACCCGCGGGCGCTCAAGGTGCAGGAATTTCCGTTCCTGACGCAGGGCGCTTCGGGCATGGCGTTTGCGCCCTTCTTGATGCCAAGTCTTACTCGCGGCATGAATTTTATCGGTGTGCGGCCTTACCGCGAAGGCGATTCCCTGCGCGATTTGCACCATAAGGCTTTTGCCCGCTACGGCAAACCTTTTACCAAAGAATTTGAAGTGGAGCGCGGCGCCGGCGTGATTTTGCTCCTGGACACAGCCACTCCGAATTTCAAGTCGCGACAGTACTTGGAACATGCGATTCGTATGACGGCGGCGGTGGGTGAGTGGCTCTTGGACCGCGAAATTCTTGGGCGATTCTTTATCGATAGCGAAGAGATTGCCTTGGATGGCGGTAACGAAAGCCGCAGGAATTTACTGGATGCTTTGGCGCGAATTCCGCCCGCATCACTTGCGCATGGAAAACAGCCTGCGCCTTGGGCTCCTGCGGCGCGCCCGATGGATCCGGTGCTTCGCATTGGGCTTTACGAAAACGATGAATCGCTTGTGAACAAGCATATCGTGGTCGGAACGCAGCCCGCCTCGACCGAAGATAAATTGCTGGTGATTTCGCCTGAAGATTTGGACGGCGAGAGGGTAACACTATGATGACTAGCGAGAAAGTAGACATTCGCTACGCCTTCAAGGTGTTGTTCCTTTGCTTGGCTTCGGTGAATCTGGGCCATACCTTTGATTTCTTGTGGCTTGGAATTTTATTTGCTGTCTACTTTGTGGTCATCGGCGTGCTGAATGCGACGCGCCGCCGAGAGTTTGCGAAGCGCCCGCGTTACAACAAGATTTTGGCGTACGGGGCGATTGTGCCGCTCGCATTATTCTGGGTGATGACGCCGTCCGTTGAAAACGGCGTGTCGCCTTATTTGATTTTCTTGCCGGGAATTTACTTGCTGTATTTGGCGGCGTTGCAGGAACGGAGCCGCGGAAACGGTGGCTTTGAAGTCTTTGTCGCCTTCGATGGCGTAGGCGCATTGCTCTTTGGAATGTTCATGGTGCCGCATGGTTGGGGGATTGTTGGACTTGTCGGATTCTTGCTTGCGCTTTGCGCTTATAGCCGTCGCGGTACAGCGCCTTACAAGTACGGGCTCTTTTTGCTTGTGATTGCTATACTCAGCGCAATTTCTTACGGCGGTTGGCAACATTGGAAATCGCAGCGCTATCGCTACGGAGCGAAAATGGCCGAAGACTACTACCAGCGCGAACGCATGATGGGCTTTGATCCGGTTGCGGCCTTGGGTAGTTTCGGAAGTAATTACAATTCTCGTTACAATAGCCAAGTCGTGTTGCGCGTGTGGGATAAACAGCCCTCAAGATACTTTAAGGCGGCTAGCTACGAAAAATATGTGGCGGGTATTTGGAAATTGCCGACGTCGTATGCGAAAAAGCTTTACCCTGCTTATTATCAGGTGGACTATGCTGTGCTTGAGGTGGCGGATTCGCTGACGAAGGCCGATTCCCTGCGCGAAGTGGAACAAATCTGGGTGCAGTCAACGCTGAATAACTTTGGCTTTGTGTTTGCGCCCTATGGTGTCGTGGGCTTTGCGGCGAAAGATGTGGACTCGTTGACTTATTATGCGGGCGGCATGGTGCAGGGATTGAATGGTAATGGAAAACGCTCTGACTGGCATTATTTTAAATGCAAGCCTGTCTCGGCGGAGGATGCGCCGGACGCTTGCTCGTTGCCGGATTCCTTGCTGGCTTCGAGCGAAGGCGACTTGATGGTGGGCGAGCGGTACCTGCCGCTGATTGACACCGTGATTGCGGCGATGCAGTTGCGCGACTCTGCCTCATCGGATTCGGTTTTGGTGGATTCGGTGGCGCTCGCAAAATCGATGCCAGATTCTCTTGTGTTGCAGAAAATGCTTGCCTATTACCTTGCAAACTTCACCTATTCGCTTACGGTGCCGGGAATTACGCGTTGGGGTGGCGCGAAGAATGAACCTTTGGCGATTTTCTGGCGCGAAAAGCAAGGCTTCTGCGAATACTATGCGACGCTTTCGGCGTTGGTACTTCGCCGTTTGGGAATTCCGGCGCGGTACGTGACGGGCTTTGCAAATCCTGAAATCGTCGAGGGTTTGCCTTATAGCATTTTCCGCCGCAAGCATTCGCATGCATGGGTCGAAGCGTATGTGGATGGCCGCTGGGTAATCTTCGACCCGACGCCTCCCATTTTGCCGCAGTTTGCACAGACTCCCAGCTGGTGGAGCGTCAAATGGGAGGGCGTGCGCGGGCGTTTCGCCCGCGTGATGCATGCTCTTAAAGAAGGTGAGTGGCGCCGCGTTGTCGATAGCTGGCAGAATCAATCGACCGCCCTCTTGGAAAGTCCAATTCTTTATGCGGTGCTGGTGATTCTTGTAGCAGGATTTGCTGGCCGCAAGATATATGTCACATATAAATTAAGTTCCAAGAATCGCGCGTATGTCTCGGCGCGGTCTCTGGAATGGGTGAAAAAACTTGACCGCGCTGAGCGGGATTTGACCCGCGTGGGACTCCGCCGTGAACCCGGCGAAACTGTCGGCAAATTTGCAGCTCGTGTCAAGATAGCGCTCTCACACCTCGCCGAGGAGCAAATCCCTCTTAAAAAGATTCAAAGAGTGCGCCACGCTTTGCTCACCCTCGACGAATACGAATCGAGCCGCTGGAGACATTAATTACTGTCTACTTCCGACTTCCTACGGCCTACTGTTTTTCTATCTTTCCTCCCAAAAACTAGGAGTTATTATGTCTGTACAAGTGATGGTAAATGGTATTCCGGGCAACATGGGCCGCATTGTGGCCGAAACCTGCGTGGCCCGCGGTCTCGAACTCGTCCCGTATTCTCTGACGGGTGAAATTATCGTTGAAAACGAAGCCGAAGTCGCCGGCAAGACCATCCAACTTTTGAAGCCGAGCAATCGCGAAGCTCGCATTGGCGAAGTTCTTGAAAAGTACCCGAACGTCATTTGCATTGACTATACGCATCCGACGGCCGTGAATGACAACGCCGCTTTCTACGTCAAGCACAAGATTCCGTTCGTGATGGGCACCACCGGCGGCGACCGCGAAGCTCTCGCCAAGCTCGTTGCCGATGCAAATCACCCGAGCGTGATTGCTCCGAATATGGCAAAGCAGATTGTCGCTTTCCAGACGATGATTGAATATCTGGCTAAGGAATTCCCGACAGCCTTCCGCGGCTACAAACTCTCCGTGGTCGAAAGCCACCAGAAGACCAAGGCTGACACCAGCGGTACCGCACGCGCCGTGGTGGGTGACTTCCAGAAGATGGGTTTTGACTTCACCGTCGATGACATCGAAAAGGTCCGTGACGAAAAGGAACAGATGGAACGCATGCATGTGCCCGAAGAATACCTCGGCGGTCACGCTTTCCACACCTACAGCCTCGACAGCGCCGATGGCACGGTTCACTTTGAATTCCAGCACAATGTCTGCGGCCGTAAGATTTACGCCGAAGGTACTGTGGATGCTGTGAACTTCCTCGCTTGCCACATTGCAAACGGAACGGCCAAGCCCTTCAACATGATGGACGTGCTCCGCTCCGGCAAGATGAGATAAATGCGCTCCTATATCCTCCGCCGCTTACTTTTGATGATCCCGACCCTCATCGGGATTTCTCTGGTATGCTTTATCCTTATCCAGCTGTTGCCGGGTGGACCTGTGGAGGAAATGATTTCGCGTGCGCAGCAAGCCGCTGCCATGAAGGGCGGGGTAGATGCCTCCAAGGCACTCTCGCCCGATCAGATTGCGCAAATCCAGGCGTACTTCGGTTTTGACCAACCCGCCTGGAAGCGTTATCTGACTTGGCTCTGGAACGTTCTGCACCTGGACTTGGGCTCAAGCTATACTTACGGGCTCCCTGTGTGGGACGTGATTACGAGCCGTTTCCCGATTTCGCTGTTCTTTGGTATTACTTCGTTTTTCTTGAGTTACCTGGTCTGCATTCCGCTTGGCCTCTGGAAGGCGGTGCATCACGGGAGCAAGCTGGATTCCCTTTCTTCGGGCGTGATTTTCTCGGGCTACGTGATGCCGGGTTACGCTCTCGGTATTTTGCTCATTATCTTCTTGGCGGGAGGTTCGTACCTTGACATTTTCCCGCTGGGTGGCCTCACGAGCGATGACTTCGAGGACTTTACCTTCTTCGAAAAAATTGTGGACCTAGGACACCATTTGATTCTGCCGATTTTCTGCTACATGATTAGCGAATTCGCGTTCCTGACGTTCCTCATGAAAAACTCCGCGCTGGAAGAACTCGGCAAGGACTACATGCGTACCGCCCTTGCGAAGGGCATGAGCTTTAACCAGGCACTCGTTCGCCACGCTCTCCGTAACGCCCTCATCCCGATTGCCACGCGCCTTTCCGAAATTTGCACCTTGATGTTTGCGGGCGCACTCCTTATCGAAAAGGTCTTCGATATCGACGGCATGGGCCTACTTTACTACAACTCCATGGTGAACCGCGACTACAACGTGGTCATGGGCGTCATCTTCCTCAGCAGCTTGATGGCGATGATTGGCCGCCTTTTCAGCGATATCCTCTACACGCTCGTAGACCCGCGCATCAAATTCTCGTAGATGGTCTTGTTTACTAACCCTAAACACTAACCACTGCCTACTGTCTACTTCCTACTGTCTACTAAATAACTATATTAAAAAACATGAGTAACGAAATTGTTTCGCCAGTTATTGAAAAGTATTTGAAGTCCCGCGGCTATGCCGATTACGAAATAACCCCTATTGCCGGTGCCGGTTCGGGTCGTAAGTATTACCGAATTGCCTCCGGTAAGCAGAGCGCCGTGCTGCAGGTTTCTGCCTCGGTCGATGATGATTTTAAGCGTTTTGTGGATTATGCCGAAGCATTCAACTCTTTCGGACTTCCGGTTCCCAAGATTTATTGCGTAGACGAAGCCTCTTGCTCCGTACTTCAAGAAAACCTGGGCGCACACAATTTGCTCGACAATATTGTTTCGCCGGGTTCCGAAAAGAAGACGGGCAACGTTCGTATTCTCTACCCCGAAGTCATCGATTCCTTGATCAAGTGGCAGAACATTTCCCGCTCGCTTTTCAGCTCTCGTTCCGACCTCTGGCTGCGTCGCTTCGATTTCGCCGCTCTCAAGTGGGAAACCGACTACTTTACTGAAAACTACCTGAAGAATTTCAAGGGCATTCAGGAAATTCCTGAATACGTGCGTCAGTTCTATTCCTTGATTGCTGTTTCTGTGGAAGCTCAGCATAAGGTGTTGATGCATCGCGATTTCCAGAGCCAGAACATCATGGTGAAGCCGAATTCCGAAATCGCCTTTGTGGATTTCCAGGGCGCTCGCCGCGGTGCCATGTTCTATGACTTGGCCTCTCTCTTGTGGGATCCGTACGTAGAACTTTCTCTGACCGAAATCAAGGACTTCTTTGAATACTGGCGCGTTTCTTATCGCGAAACCAAGACCTACACCAAGGATGACGCTTGGGAAGCCTTTATTCACGCTAGCTTGCAGCGCGTGATGCAGGCCATGGGCGCCTACTGCTTCTTGAGCAAGGTCAAGGGAATCCAGAAGTTTGAACAGTACATTGAACCGGGTAAGCGTCAGCTGCGTGTTGTCTTTGATGAGTTCAAGAAGATGGCCAAGGCTACTTCGCCAAAGGTCTTTGACTTCATGGACAACGCACTGGTATAAATGCAACCGATTTACGTAAAACATTATGCAGAACCCGAGTCCTTCGCAAGGGCTTTGGGTTTTGCTTACGATGCCTTGGTTCATGGCCCGGTCAAGTTTGATGCCATGGAAACATGGAAGTCTCTTTCGGAACGAGTGTCCCAGGGAATTTACATGGGCGAGGGCTTGCTCTTGCCGCATACGCGTGTGTCGGGACTTCCGCAACCGCTGTTTGCTTTTGCGGTTTGCCCGAAGGGCTTTACTGACATTGCTGTGAAAGCGGGCCAAGTGCCGCAGTACATTTGCCTGTTGCTTTCTCCGGCGGAGTCTGCAACGTGTCATACGCAGTTTATCGCCAACATTGCTCGCAAACTGCTGAATCCGCAGTGGCGTGCCCAGGCGTTGGATGCAAAAACCCCCGAACAGCTGAACGCGCTGTTCGAGGAATAAAAATCTTTCGCAAAATTGTTAGTACTGGAAGCTTCCGCCCACCATGGCGCGGAAGCCTTCGTAATCGCCGAAGTAACGGTCATATCTCGCGCGGAAGGTCATCCATTCCCACGGCTTGATTTCGATTTTGCCACCGAGTTCCACGTAGTGCAAGGTGGTGTTGTCGTTCAAGAACTTCTTGTCGGTGGCGCTTTCGGGCGTGTGCATGTCGGTGATGTTGCCGCCGAAGGCGGTGTCTTTGGCAACGGCGCTTGCGTGCAGCGTTCCCTTGAACAGGGCGTCTTTTAAGAAGCCGCTTTCAACCTTGTAAAGTCCGCAGACTTCGCTATAAACTTCCTGACTGTTCGGACCGAGATCGGTGCCGAGGCTCTGAGAATAACTGCGGTACGTGTAGCCACCGCCCTTGTGGTGCGTGTATACCCACGGTTCTACGCGGGTGTATTCCAAGTACCAGTTCCAAAGCGTGCTGCCGAGCTTAAGGCTGTCGCGGGCGACGCCGACCGAGGTGGCCCACTTGTTGCCCCACCAGCCGTCATCAAACATGCTCGTAGGGGACTTCATGTCATCCCACAAAAGTTCTCCGTAAAATTCCCAATGCGAAATTGTCTTCACGCTCAAATCGAATGCGAGCGAAATGTTGTCCTGGTCGCCCTGCAGGTGTTCCTGGAAAACGTAAGGAATGAAGGGTATCACATAGGCCCATTCAAATTCGCGACCGGTGCTGTCAGCATCTTCGTTCGGGTTCGGGAACTCTTCGGTGGTACTTCCATAGAGCGCAGTTTCCGAAAGGCCCAGCGTGATATTCTTGGGTAAGTTCAAGTCCAAGCGGTGTACGTGCATGTATTTGCCAAAGTTTTTCTTCTCGAAAAGTTTCATGGCGTACTGCGTGTAAACAATCGGGCCTAATTCAAATTGGTAGCCGAAATACGGCGTAGGAGCGGGCTCGTAAATGCGGCTTGTCGAATCTTGCCACGGACGGTAATTGCCCTGTTCGCCGCGTAAAATCACGTGGTTGCGGCGGGCGGGGCCCATGCTCAGGTAATCGAAACCGGCTAGGAGCCTGACTGCGTCTAAATCGTAGCTAGCGCTTGCAGTAAAGATGTCCCAAGTGCGTTTGTTGTCGCTCTGCTTGTTGTAGGGGATACCTTCGCTCGGATTGTAAAAGTGGTCGTAGATTTCCTTATTCGTGTGGTCCGTGCTCACCTTGACGCGGGCGTTGAACAGGAATCGTTCTGTGAAATGACCGTTCAGGAATAAGCGCACTGAAGCCGAATTGTCGTAATGCGTCGGTGCGTTCGTCAGGTTCGTAATCGCAAGGGAGTCGACCAACTGCGCACCAATATTCACCTCGTGGTGATGCGCGGAATCGCTGAACGTAATATGCGGATTAGCCCATGCAGCGGTAAGCGCTGCAAGTGTGACTAAAACCGTTGTTTTACAAGAACTCTTCATAATCCTTACCATAAAGCAGCCTTCAACAAGGCCAAGTGGTGCACAAGGTACTTTCTCTTTTCGCTGGAACCGATGTGCGGAATTGCCGACGCAATTCGTATAGAACTGCGCAAAATGCGGAATCCCTTCGAAAGCAAAAGTCCGTGCAATCCGAAGTGCTTTTTAAATACATATTGCTGGGCGCGGTCGTGTTGCAAGGCGCGGCTAGTATTGCTTTGTGCAGAACCGCCACCCAAGTGCGTAAGCTCGATATCTTTGCAAATAAAGAATCGCGCGCCAATTTTGCGGGCGCGCAAAGCGAGGTCCGCATCTTCGTAATACATGAAAATCTTTTCGTCGAAGAAAGTGCCTTCGCTGGTCAGGGCATCGTAAAGCTCTTTGCTGAACATCCAGCATACGCCACTGAGCCAGTTCGTTTCCAAAAGGTTTTCTTGAGTTGTCTTGCTCGGCTGGCCTTGCAAAATTTCGGCGGCACCTTCTTCGTTGCGGAGCGCGTTCGTGAAAAACTTCAGACTTCCGATTCCCTCGGGGCCAAGGCCTGCAAAGTAATTCGGCTGGTCGCTGCCGTCTCTGTTCTTGGTGCTCGGTGCTATAACGGCATAAGCATTTCCACTTTCGCGAGCGAACGCTTCTGCCTTCTCCCATGCTTTTTGCATGCGGGGGAGCATGTTCGGCAAGAATCGGGTGTCGTTGTTCAGCAGGCAAATCGAATCAAACGGTTCTTTGTCGCCAAGCAAACCCTTAATCGCCAAATTGTTGGCTGCTCCGAATCCAAGATTCTTGTCGCTCGGGTAAACATGAAATGTCGGGAATTCCTTGCGCAGGTTTTCTACCGTGCCGTCGGAACTGGCGTTGTCGGCGATGGCGACTACGAAATGCTCGCTGTCCGTGAGCTGTGCTGCCATGTCGCTCAGGCAGTTTCGGGTCATTTCCCACCCGTTGAAAGTCACTAGAATGACGGCGGTTCTCATGCGGCACCTCCGCGAGAACGTTCCAATCGTTCAAAAATTTGCACTAACTGCTTCGCTGAATTTTTCCACTGGTATTTTTCAAGAATGGCTTTACGCTTATCTTCTTTGTCGCTCAAGAAATCTTGCGGCTCGTTTAAAAAGGCTTCAATCGTTTGTGCAATCGATTCCGGATCCTTGGCGTCAAAATAAATCCCGCAATCTTCCGCGATTTCTTCCATCACGGAACCCTTGGTGGTTAACACCGGCGTCTTGTAGTTCAGCGCTTCCAACACCGGGAGCCCGAATCCCTCGTACACAGAAGGGAATATGACCGCGGCACTGTTGGCGTACAAGTTCCGCAGTTCGTCGTCGCTCACGAACCCTAAATGCTGAATGTTCGTTGCTACCGGCGAATTTTGCAAGAGGCTGTTTTCGGAACTGTTCTTCCAGCCCTTGGGACCGGTCATGCTAAGCGTTACCTGAATTCCCTTTTTGTCAAGAATTTCAAGTGCTTTTACGAGGTTCTTGAAGTTCTTTCGCGGTTCCAAGCTCCCGACAAAGAGCAAACCGTTTCGTACAGAATTTTCTGTATGGGGCTTGTCGCTCTTGTTGATTCCGCAGGGAACAATTTCGATTTTATTTTTATTGATGTTCGGGTGAAAGTGCAGAAGTTCGCTTTTCGTAAAATCAGAATTGACCGCGACAACGTCGGCTTTTAGAATCGATTTCTCGCCGATATGGTTGTTAATCCAGCGGACCGATTTGCGCATGGTTTCAGGATAACGCTTGTACACGAAATCATGAACCGTCAGAACTTTTTTGCAACCGGACTTTTCCAAGGGAAGCGTTTGTTCCGGCCCCCAGAAAACATCAATCTGGTATTGCTTGAGTAAGTGTGGCAACGTCAATTGCTGCCAGAGAATGCCCGGGATTTTCTTTTGGAATGCAAATTTCCCTGAATAGGGGCAAAGCTTGAAATTCTTGTTTGTAATCGGGTATTCGATTTCGTGCGGCGAGAACAAGAAATATTCGTTTTCGAGATCAACTTTCTGAAGTTCGTCCAAAAGGGAAATCAAATAACGGCCGATACCGCTATTGTTGTAACGCAAACACTTGATGTCGATTCCGATACGCATTAGCTTTTTTTCCAAATCTTGCGTGCAAGCGGCAGCCCGACAGCGGTGAACAGAATGCGTTTCAGGGTAACGGCAGCGGAATCTTTCAAGAAAAGTTCGTGGCGGTGTTTCGCGATCCACAGCAAACGGAAAGGCGTGAATCCGTGGGTGAGTCGAGCCTTCGTGAGGCTTAACAGATTCTTGGCAAAACGGATTTCTTTTTCAGTCAAGTCAAGGCGCTTGGCGTTGTCGAGAATCGTCTGCGTCCATTGAATCTGGGTTTCAAGCGTCTTGCTCATCGAGGGTGCTGCCACTCCGCCTACGGCATTGTTGCCGTGAATGCGGTATTGTACCACCGGCGTATCGATGGCGGCTACGCCATTGTGCTTGTCGGCCAGCATGGCTATCCAGCGGTCATGAACGGTCACTCCCTCGGGAATGGGGAGGATGGCGTCCAGTAGACTTGCGCTAAAGAGCGAGAGACAGCCAGTCACGTTGTTGATGCCAGCAATCTGCTGCTCTATAGAAATTTTCTTTTCAATCTTCGAATAGCTGCGCCAAGATTCGGCGATGATTTTTCCGTTGGCGTCAACCACTTGGGCGTCTCCGAAAACAAGAGACTTGTCCTGAATTTCTTTTTCGAGGATTTCCAGCTTTTGCGGAAGCCAAACGTCATCTTGGTCGGCAAGCGCAATCAGGTCGTTTGAACTCAATTGCGGTTGCGCAAGTTCCAAAGCTTTTGAGAATGCGGCGCGGTGCCCGGAATTCTTTTCGAGAATCGTCACTTGCAGCGGCAAGCGGTCTTGATAGCTTTTTAAAATAGCGGGCGTGTTGTCTTTTGAACCGTCGTCGACGGCGACAATAAAGTCGGCTGGCCTAGTTTGAGCCACAAGCGAATCGAGCATCTGTGCCAGATACTTTTCGCCATTGTAGGTCGCAAGGACTATGCCGATTTTCGCCATACACTGAATATAGCAAAAACGCCTTTTTTAAGGGTGTTTTGGGCAGTTTTGAATCTTGTTTTTGCTATTATTTTAATGTTTGAGGGATGTACTATGAGCCTTGCGAAAGTCCTTTTTATTTGCGATAAAAACGAGTGTACCAGTTTCGGCCGGTTGACGCTGAATCTGGCCAAGGCTGTATCGGGTTCTTTCGAAGCTCATGTGCTATGGCTCAAGACTCCCAAGTTTTTTGGGGCGGCAACCCCATCGAAGACAGCTTCTTCGGATAACTCCACATACGTTTCCCATGAAGTATGGGCGAAATCGCTCTATACGGGATATTTGAGTTTCCGTGCGCCGCTTAAAAAGCTGGTCAAGAAAATTCAGCCCGAAATCGTCTTCTTTATTCGTCCGGAACTCGGTTTCTTGGTGCCGGTGGTAAAGGGCCGCGCCAAGACGGTGATGTTTGTACACGACACCTTTGCCGAAACCTTGTACCCGAATAGTATGAAGTTCAAACTGTTGAACCTGTTCTACATTCGCCCGACTGTCAAGGCGGATTTCTTCGTGTACAATTCCAATTGGACTCGCGAACAGGCGGCAGACCACTTTGGCGTAGAAATGTCGTCAAAACCGGGAACCGTAATCGGTTGCCCCATCGATAGCGCCCTGTTCAACAAGCCCGAAACGCAACCGACCTTTGAAGAAAAGAAGGCTTTCCTCCGCAAGTACGGCATCAAGAATTTTGATGGAATGTGCTTGAATGTAAGCCTTGATGAACCGCGCAAGAATATTGAGACGTTCTTTGAAATGGCAAGCCTCAGACCGCATGTGGCTTTTGTTCGCGTGGGTAAGTTCTCGGAACGCTTGCGCGCAATCGTGAACGAAAAGAAGCTTTATAACGTTTATCACTTTAGCGAATTCAAGGCGCATGAACTGCGCGACTTCTACCGCCACGCAGACCTCATGGTGTATCCGTCGCTTTTAGAAGGCTTCGGCCTTCCGCCCATCGAGGCGATTGCCTGCGGAACGCCTGCTGTGGGCGCCGCCACTTCGGCTGTCAAGGAAAATTTGGAAGGCGTGGGCCCGCTCATTGATCCACCTACGGATGCTGAAGCTTATGCCCGAGTTCTTGACCGTGTACTCGCTGGTGAAAATGTGCTGGATAACGAAAAAGCAGCGGCCCTTTTAGACCGCTGCTCCATGAAATCATTTAGTCAGCGCGTTCTTACTTTCTTTTCCACACTTTAATCAGGCTGTGGTTCTTGCGGGTAGCAAGCCAGAGCGTGGGCCAGATTAGAATCAAGTCGCGAATCAGACTTGTCCAGGCTTCGGCCTTGTCGTGGGCGTCGCCATCTTCAAGCTCGAAACAGCCGCAAGTGATTCCGAGGTCGTTGCCGAGCGCCCAGGTGAGCGCGATAATGAAGCTTACGAACATCCAGAAAATAGCGAAAGCGGATTCACGCACGAACGGCGTTACAATCATGGCGAGGCCAAACCAGAATTCAAACTGCGGGTAAACCAGCGCAAAGAAGTTGTTTACGCTTTCCAGGTGCAAAGCGGGGAAGAACTGGTACTGCGCCACAAGGACTGCGAACTGGTGCGGGTCCTGAATCTTGTAGATGCTTGCGAAAATGAACATGCCGCCAATGCCCACGCGGAACAAGGTTTCGAGCGCACGGATGGCAAAGTCCTTTTGCAGGCGGTAAGCCGGAACGCAAATGCCCGTGGCGATAATGATGGCGGCAAGGCCCACATGAATATTGTAGCGGTATGCTTTCGGCCAAATGTCAATCAGCCAATCCTGGTCGGTAAAAGTCAAGAACGATTCTGGGAACGAAATTTCGGCAACACCGATAGCTACCAGAATCGAGGCTACAACGAGCAGTACTGCAGAGATAATCGTCTTCTTCATTACAGCACCTCGTCCGGTTTGGCAAGAATTTCCTGGCTGCCGATCCAGTCGACCGACTTGGAATCTTCAACGCGAATGTTGTTGATTACGGCAAGCGCAATGCAGAATGCGGCAATCCCCAAAAGGACAATCCAGTTCAGGGATTTTAAATAACTTTTAAGATAATCGAATACTTTAAGAGCTATAGATTTCATATCCATAAGATACAAAATCTTTGGTCTTACTTAGTCCACAGGCTCTTTTCTTTTTCAATAAACTTAGCGAAATCTTCAGGCGCTACCGGCTTCGAAAAGAAATAGCCCTGAATTACGTCGCAACCCATTCTTCTGAGTGCGCGCAGCTGAGATTCAGTTTCGACACCTTCGGCAACGCAAGGAACCTTCAAGAACTTGGCGATGTCGATAATCAGTTCCACCATCCTCTTGTTCTTTTCGTGCTTTTCCATGCTGCGGACAAAAGACATATCGATTTTCAGAATATCGATAGGAATTTCGGTCAGCATGCCGAGCGAAGAATAGCCGGTACCAAAGTCGTCCATTTCGATTTTAAACCCTTTCTTGCGCATGCTGTCGAGCACTTCGATTAAGCCCTGTGCGTTTTCGGCGTAGGCGCTTTCGGTAATTTCGATCATGTACTCGCTGGGCGAAAGGTTGTTCTCTTTCAAAATGTTGCAGAATTTGTTCTCAAGATCTGGATCGTAAATGTCGATACGTGATACGTTTACCGACACGGGAACGGTAAAGTCGTATTCGTCCTTCCAGCGGCGGATTTGGGCGGCGGCTTCTTTCCACACGTAGTAGTCCACCATCTGAATCAGGCCGTTCGATTCGAACAAAGGAATGAAGTCTCCCGGATTGATAAAGCCGAGAGTCGGGTGGATCCAGCGGATGAGCGCCTCGGCACTGCGCAGGTGCGGCTTGTCGCCTTGAATAGCGTACTTGGGCTGGTAGTACACCCTCAAGTCCTTGCGTTCGATCGCTTCGTAAACGTCCCTGATCAAGCGTTCTTCGCGAAGATGCTTACTGTGTAGTCCACTGTTGTATGTGGATACAGAAATCGTAAAGTTTCCGCTAATGCGGTCGCAAGCGCTCTTGGCACGGTCAAACCATGTTTCGGGGTCAATCATTCCCCGTTCTACGTAATGCCATACGCCCACACGGACTCGGATATTGCTTACTTTGATATAATGGGTAAGAATAGTCTGAAGCGCTTCTTGGAGTTCCTGGTAGTCTTCTTGGTGAATGCAGTATACGTAAAAAACGTCTGCGCTTGCGCGGCAGGCAATCGCATTCAGGGTAGTAAGCACTTGTTGCAAGTAGGTGCCGATTTCTGCCAGGACCTGGTCGCCGGTACCGCGTCCGTAAATCTCGTTAATCAGGCGGAAATGCTCCACGTCGATAACGATAGCGTCGCGGTCTGACCCCATGTCCAGCGGGATAATCTGCTTCAGGTATTCAAAGAAGTAGTCAATGGTATAAAGCCCCGTGAGTTTGTCCTTTTCGGTCTGCTGCACCAGGTTCTTGCTTTCGTACAGCGCCATGGTGTGCTCGCAGCGGGCGAGAATAACGTCGGGGGAGTTCAGGGGCTTTCGTAAGAATTCATCTGCGCCCAGTTTGTAGCACCCGTTGTCATCGCCTTCTCCTGTAACGACGATGACGGGAATGTTCTGCAAAAAGCTTTGGGCGTTTCGTTGGTTTAAAAATTCAATGCAGGCGTCGTCGGGGAGTTCTTGTTCCAACAAAATAAGGGAATAGTTCGTGGGGGCGTCCATCAACAAAAGCAAGGCTTCTTGCGTATTCCCGACTACGGTGATATTGTAAGACTCTTCCAGGACATTCTGAAATATTTCCTGGCATTTCGGATCGTCTTCGATCACCATTATATTTTGTCTACTCTTAAACGAGGCCATCGTATTTTCTCACTTCGTAAGATAAATATATGTTTTTTACTGGCGGTCTGTTTTGGAGAATGCAAAAAAAAACACCCTGCCGAAGCAGGGTGTCCAAACTCTTGGTTTGAGTGGTTACTACCTGGAGTAGTATTCCACGACGAGCTGTTCTTCCAGCTTGACCGGGATCTGGTCGCGGAGCGGGAGCTTCACGAGAGAACCTTCCATCTTGCCGGCGTCGACAGTCACGTATTCAGGAACAGCCGGAGCGTTAGCAATGGCTTCCTTGATCTGCACGTGTTCCTTAGAGCCTTCGCGAACTGCAATCACGTCACCGGCCTTGATCTGGCGAGACGGAGAGTAGCTGCGGACACCGTTCACGGTGAAGTGACCGTGAGCGACATACTGGCGAGCTGCAAAAATCGTGCGAGCAAAACCCATGCGGTAGACAAGGGCGTCAAGACGGGTTTCGAGCAAGATCATCAGGTTGTCACCAGCAGAACCGGCGCGACGGTTGGCTTCGTCATAAGCCTTGGCCAACTGAGCTTCGGAAATGTTATAGGTGAAACGCAGACGCTGCTTTTCGACGAGCTGCTGCTTGTACACGGAAGAAGACTTCTTGCGGGTCTGGCCATGCTGGCCGGGTGCAAAGTTACGGCGATCGAGAGCCTTCTGAGTCTTCTGAGAGACGGCGAGTCCGAGAGAACGGGCTACCTTACCTTTTGGTCCACGGAAAGAGGACATTTTTACCTCGTTAAAGGAAGCTCTTTGGTTAACATGCATGTTGGCAGAGCTTGGCGCGACATGCACTCATTGGTGAGACATATATAGAAATAAATCTGCCGAATTTCAACTGAATCACCCCAAAAACAGCCCGAACCACCCCTTTAGGTCGCCACTTTATTATATTAGGGCCATGGATTGGAACGAAAATCAGCTGAAAGAACCCCGTTTGATCGATATCCCTATTGCCCACGACCAGCGTGGCAACTTGAGCGTCGTGGAAGGGGGCGAATTGATCCCCTTCGATATCAAGCGCGTGTACTACCTGTATGACGTTCCCGGTGGAACGACCCGTGGCGGTCATGCCCACAGGAACCTCCGCCAGCTGATTATTGCCGCCAGCGGCAGTTTCGACGTCATTTTGGATGACGGCAAGAAGCGGACCAAGTATTCGCTGAACCGTTCCTACCACGGACTATATATTCCCACGATGCATTGGCGTGAAATCGAAAACTTCTCGTCGGGTGCGGTGTGCATGGTCCTTGCGTCGGAACACTACAATGAGTCCGACTACATCTACGATTACGATGCTTTTGTAAAAGAGTCTGCTGAAAAATGACATCGCGTCATTTTTCGTAAGTAACATTCACGCAAGCCTTGGCGCCAAAAGATTCCTTGAATCGGAGTAGACTTTCGTTCAAGACTTCTCCGCCGTTTTCGGTAGAAATGCCCCAAGAAATTTTCTGGTAGCCGTCGAGGGCGGCTTCTCGCATCACGCGTACATATAGGGCGCAACCGGTCTGGAACTTTGTGTAATCCGGATTGGGCGCGATGTACTGGGCATGAATGGTTTTTGTCTTTTCGAACAAGAAGAGCATCATGACTGCAACCAGGGTGTCTCCGTCCCACATGCCGCGGAAGCGGATGTGTTCGGGAATACGGTTGTCCTTCAGGTCGTAGAGTTCCTGCAAGGAATGGACCGGATGCACGTGGTGCTTGGATTTCGAAATTTCCAGAAAACGGTAGAAGGTCTCAAAGTCTTCCGCTTTTTCCAGGTTTCCGAATCGGATGCCTTCGATTTCGGATTTCTTGAAAATGCGACGGCAATCCTTGTCGCAGTTTTCGAGCGGGTCTACGTCGGATTGCAACGTACAATACGAACTCAGTTCCGTGTGGCGCGTGTATCCCAAGTGTTCCAGCGTGTATTCCAGAAGGTCAGGGCTTTCTTCTGCAAAAATGGCAGGCGTAATCTTGAATCGAATGTTTTTGAATCGGCCGGTAAGGTACTGGTCTGCTTCCTTCAAAATTTCAAGGAGCCTTGAACCGCTGTAGAACTGCTTTGCGACAATAGGGCCGCCAAAAGTGGTCCCCGCATGGGAAATAAAGGTTTGTTCCTTTACCACGCCCGGGAAATAGGCCGCAAGAATCCCGCTTTTTTCAAGCGCGAAACTGGCGTCGGTAAAGCGGTCTGCCGGGTGGTAGTTCAAGAATCGTCTGGACTGTAAAAAGGTCCCGTTGACAGATTCGTGCTCCACAAAATGGTCTAGCCGCTTATCCAAATCCGGACTGTATGGCAAAAATTCGTACATGGTGAGTAAAATAGCAAATGTTAATTTGCTATTTTCATCAACAATGATGAATGTCCCGTTTTATTCGCTGGATTATGTGAATCGCGCTTTAGGCGACGCCCTGCGCGAATCTTTTTCTGATGTCCTTGATTCAAAGTGGTTTATTCGCGGAAATCGTTGCTGCGAGTTTGAAGAAGCCTTTGCCGCCTATTGCGGGAAAAAGGCTTGTGTCGGAGTCGGAAACGGTTTGGATGCTTTGACTTTGATGTTGAAGGCGTCGATTCTCCTTGGCCGAATGGCTGAAGGTGACGAAGTCATTGTGCCGGCGAATACATTTGTGGCGACTGTTTTGGCGGTGCGCGCGGCGGGTCTTGTTCCTGTGTTAGTGGAACCCAATCGCGATACCTGCGTTTTGGATGTTTCCCGTTTGGCGGAAGCCTGCTCCGAAAAGACCCGCGCCATTTTGACGGTGCATCTGTACGGTCGTCTGGCAGATATGTCTGCGATTTGTGAATTCGCGAAGGCGAAAGGGTTGCTCGTATTTGAAGATGCCGCCCAAGCTCACGGAGCTGCTTTAGATGTAAATAATCTCTCGTCTCTCGTCTCTCGTCTCTCGTCTAATGCAGCGGCCTATAGCTTTTACCCGACTAAAAACCTCGGCGCCATGGGCGACGGGGGAGCGGTGGTGACTGATGACTTGGAACTTGCCCAGGTGGTAAAGTCCCTTGGCAATTACGGTTCTCGCGAAAAATACGTGAATCAGTATGTGGGCGTAAATTCCCGCCTTGATGAAATTCAGGCGGCCATTCTGCTTGCAAAGCTTCCACATCTTGATGCCTGGAATGCCCGCCGTCAAGAAATTGCGGCTCGCTACTGTGCCGAAATCAAGAATCCGCTAGTGCGTGTAACGCCGGTTCCCGCGAACCCGAAGTCGCATGTGTGGCATGTTTTCCCGGTATTCTGCGAAGCCCGTGACGATTTGCAAAAGTTCCTGAAGGATCGTGGTGTAGAAACGCTGATTCATTACCCCATTCCGCCTCACAAGCAAGAGGCTTTTGCGGGGGCGCTTTCTCGCGGTGAACTTCGCCACGGAAATCTTCCCATTGCCGAAGAACTGGCCCGCACGGAACTCAGCATTCCGATGGGTCCGGCCATGACCGATGAACAAGTTGCTTACGTCATCGAAACCATCAATGCCTATGCCCGCTAAACAGAATTACACAAAGCTTTTTGCGGGCTCCGGCGCAGTCACCTTGTTTAATGCGCTTCGTGCGTTTGCAATCAACAAGCTGCTTGCGATATTCCTGCCGCCCGCCGCATTTGCCTGCGTCGGTCAGTTCCTGAATTTAATGAATATTGGCCAGGCTACGTCCTCGTTGGCAATGCAGAACGGTTGGACCGCCTTGACGGCCCAGAATAAGGACAATCGCGAAAAGCTTCTTGGCATCTGGCGCGGCGGACTTCGCCTTACGACCATGGGAAGTCTGCTTACTTTTGTGGTGGCGCTCCTGTTCTGCTTTATGGCTCCGCTCCAGGTGCTTTTGCCAGGGGTGCCGACACGCCTTGCCCAGGCCGCCATCTTGTTTGCCCTTCCTGGAATCCTTGCAACAAATATCATTACCATAACGGCTGCGGTCATGAATGGCCTTGGCGAAAACCGCAAGTGGGCGACCATCAACATGGTGGCTTCGGTGTGGCAGGTGTTGTGGGTGGCCTTCTTCCTTTATACGGGGCGCCTTTCGGTGCTGTCTATTATTGCAACTCAATCGATTGTGGCTGCCCTTTTTGCCGCCCAGATTGCGAGTCGCGCAGGCTTTAGCGTTAAGTATATTTGGAAGACTGCCCTTGATACACGGGGACCGTGGCTGTCTTATGCGCTGATGGGACTTATCCCGATGGTGCTTGCACCAGTGGTGCTGACCTTCATCCGAACGATTGTGAACATGCATTTTGGCGGTGATGCTGCAGGTATCTGGCAGAGCGTGTGGAAGGTTTCCGATTTTCTCTTTATGGCAATGTCTGCCATTTTGACGGTGGTTCTTTTGCCGCGGGTTTCGCCCCAGATGACTCGCCAAGAATTTTTCTCCATGTTCCATCCGCTGCTGTTCCGCATCATGGGAATTTCCCTTGTGATGGTCGGGGCGCTCTATTTTGGCCGGAGCATTCTGGTGCAGGTGCTGTTCTCCAAGGCCTATATGGGCGCCGTTGACTACTTGCCGCTCCAGCTGGTGGGAGATTTCTTTCGGTCGGGGGGCTTTGCACTCGCCTTGGTGCTGATCGCCCGGGCCGAAACCAAGAAGTTCTTGGCGGTTGAAATTGCGTCAGAGGTTTTGCTTGCGGTCGGTTCTTACGTGGGAATCCGCTTGTTTGAATTCAATGGCCCTATGATAGCGTACGCTTTTGAAAATTTCGTGTATATGGTTGTACTTTACATTATTGTGCGGAGGCTCAAGTGGAATACTCCATAACGAACATGTTCGCGCAAAAAATGACGGAGAACGTTTACGTGAAGGCCTTCGCTCAGGGTGAAGAAACCGAACAGCGTGAACTTCCGCCGGTTGTATCGGTGCTGATGGCAAGCTACAATCATGAGAAATTTGTGGAGGCTGCCGTTCGTTCCGTAATGGCTCAGAGAGGCGTCGCCTTTGAATTGATTGTCATTGATGACGGCAGCAAGGATTCGTCTCCAAAGATTCTGGAAAAGCTGCAGGCTGAACTCGGCTTTACCTATGTCCATCGCGAAAACAAGGGCTTGATGCCTACGATGCACGAATTGTTGTCGATGGCTCGGGGCAAATATTTCTGCACCTTTGCTTCCGACGATATCATGCCCAAGGGCAGGCTAGAAGCCCAGGCAACGTATCTGGAATCGCATCCCGAAGATCCGATGTGTTTTGGACAGATTATTGTGATGGATGCCGAAGGCCGTCACGGCGACACTCCCGATCCTCGCTACACGCGTTCTATTCCTCGGGTGACCTTTGAGCAGTTCTTCCTTGGACAGCGGGAAATTCACGGCTGCACCGAAATGATCCGCCTGAACGTTTTCCGCGAAATGGGCGGTTACGATTCCGAGTATCCCTTCGAAGATTTTCCGCAGTGGCTCAAGTTCCTGCATAAGTACGGTTCATTGCCGGTACTGCCGGCGTTGTGCTGCTATTATCGCGTTCACGGCAACAATATGTCGTCGAATCGTGCTTTGATGTACGGAACATTCTTGAAGGTGCTGGAACGTTACAAAGACCATCCTCTTTATCCTAAGGTGGTCAAGATTTGGAAATCTCACTGGTTTTCTGCTTTGTGCTATTCGGACAAGAAAGAGGCGCTTCGCAAGCTACCGGAACTAGGGTCGTTTTCGCTTCCGTTCCTCAAGCGTTTACCGAAACTGTTTATTCCGCGCTTCTTGCTTAAGCAGTAAATTTCCGGATGATTTTATTGACGCATCCTGCAAAGCCAAGGGTTTGCAGGTTTGTCCATAATGCTAACGGCACAGAAAGTGCCTTGGCAATGGGGCGGGGGTACTTGGCGAACAGGGCTTGCCTGCGGGCGATTCCCTTGCGGACAGATTCCGGTCGCCAGGCGCTACTGAAATGATGAATGCTGTAGGTGGCATCGGTGGTGCGGATCATTCCGTCGGTAAAGCTCTTTGGCGAAAAAACATCTTCGCCCATGATGGTCAGGTCGAACTTCTTGAATGCTTCTTGAAGAATGTTCGGAAGCACCATCTGGTCTACTTCATCTTCGTCGTAGCTGAAATTCTGTTCCTTGTAATAATCAAGAAGCGCTTGCAAGGGGGCAAAGCCAGCTTCGCATCCCATCGTTGCCGCTTCAATTCGCTGGGAACCGTTTTCGTAGCCGAAAAAGTATGTCCCTTGGAGAAGTTCGTCGAAGGGCTTCAAAACTTCCACATCGGTGTCGAGATAAATGCCGCCTTCCGTGTACAGTGCGTAAAGCCTTACGGCATCGGCTGCAAAAGCCCAACGTTTTTCTGCAAGTGCTTCTTTGACCCAGAGTAGGTTTGTAGAGAGGGCTTTTTCGGCGTCCCACTTGACCCATTCAAAGTCGGGCAAGAACTTATGCCAACTTTCAATGCAGCGCTGGATGCTTTCGGGGAAGGGCTCGCCAGAAAACCAACAGTAGTGAAGTTTTTTAGGAATCATCCGAACCTCCGGAGTGCTAATCCGAAGAGAGCTTTCCCGCCAAAGGAAATCAGGGCGGCCGCCTTGTTGCGAGTGCGGCTGTTGGCGTTGAAAAGCGTTTCTTGACGGAATTCCTTGATATGTTTCCAGGCCCGCTCCCTAAAATCCTTGAATTCGTTGGTGTCGGGCGTTCGCATTAGAATGCTGCAACTGGCGCTAAAAAGATTACTGTGGGCGGCCCGCTGGAGTTCTGCATCTTTGCCTTTTACAAGTGTGCAGATTCTTTCGGCGATGTTCAGCAGTTCAGCTTTTTGTCGGTTGTATGCAGTTGCAAGAATACTGGTGCCGTGTCGGCGGTTCAAGTAAAGCGGCTCGGGAACGAATGCGATTTTTTTTGCCTCCAAGAGCACTTGCGGGATGCAGTCCATGTCTTCAAAATAGATTCCCGGCGTAAACTTGCGACTTTGCCAAATTTGGGAGTCGTAGAGTTTGCTCCAGGCGGAGTAATCGGGGCCGTTCTTTTGGTAGAGTGCTCGTTCCAACGCTTTTTCGGAGGAAAGCGCTATAGCCTTCGTCGTTGAAGTTTCGCTGTTGCCGATATCGGATTCTTTCCAGAAAAGGCGCTTGTCGCTACAGGCGATGCTTGCGTTGTTTTGTTTTGCCGCGTCTAAAAGTTTTTGCAGAAAAGTGGGGACCAGCATATCGTCGCTGTCCACGAAGGTTATCCAATTTCCGCGAGCGGCTTTAATTCCTGTGTTGCGCGCTTCGGAAAGCCCTTTGTTTTCTTGATGGAAAATGACGAAACGATTGTCTTTGGTTGCAATTTGTTCAACGATGGCTGCACTCCTGTCTGTGGAACCATCATTTACGATAACGATTTCAAAGTCTGTAAAAGTCTGCGCTAACACACTATTCAAGCAATCCTCAAGGAATTGCTCCATGTTGTAGACTGGTATGATGACGCTGACTTCTGGCACTATTTTTACTGGTTTAAATTCTGGACGACTTCGCCCCAACCCATTTGCACAATGGCGCCGGCGCGAACCAGGTTGCCTTGCGCTTCTTCGTATTCTTTTAGGATTTGGCTCCATTCCGACACGTCGCGGCGGAACTTGACATCTTTGTGAATGCGTTTCAGGAGCATGTCCTGTTTCCACTGGGCGGCGGCAGAAAGCTTTTGACAAGAAACATCGAGTGCGTCCAGGTAAGCGGGAACGGCGTCAAGGAAAGTCTTTTCGAAGGGCTTTGCCTTGGACTTTGCCTGTAAGACCAGGTTTTTCTGGTTGATGGCGTTCTTGCGAATTTCGCTCATCAGGCGCACGATACGCTCAAAATCCACCTGAGGCCAAAAAAGGCTGAACGGCCACATCTTTTTCCAGTGGAATTTGAACATGGATTCATGCGCGGTGTTTTTGGCGCGTATCAACTCTTTCAGGTTTTCAAAAATGACCTGGGACGGGAGCTTTTCTTTGTTTTCTTGATCGCTCATGGGCAGCAATATACTAAAAAAGGGGATGTTTTCTGTAAAAAAGCCTTAAATTTCCGAAAGTTTGCTTGTTTTTTTTTATTTTGGAAGTAAATTCTATATGCAAAAAACTTGCAAAAGGATACTTATGGACAAAAAGAAATTCAAAATTTTGATGATTGTCGATATTGTGCTCATTATCGGCTTGTTTGCCTTGATGATGGTTCTAAAGGGCCAGTACAATGATCAGGCCCAGAAGTCGGTCAAGGAACAGGTGGATGCCTACCTTGAACTGTCTAACGGTGCCGTTCAGGACCAGTGGAAGTCTGTGGACCAGTATGGCATGGCATGGCGTCTGGTTTATGCAACTGTTACCACTGCAAAGACTGAAGCTGCTTTTGATGCTGCAGTCAAGGCAATCGAAGAAGACAAGGATGCTCGCTTCAAGCAGCTTTCTTATATGTACGAAGCTGCAGGCATTCCGCCCCAGGCTCAGAATTCCATTTATGAAAAGGCTGGCCTCGCCGACAAGTTCTTGTTGAAGAACGAAGGTGGCGTTAAGGAAGTCGCATGCGGCAAGAACTGCGTGATTTCCTTTACCTTTGCTAAGGGTAAGCTCAAAAAGGCTGACTACAAGGCCCTTACCGAATACAACATGGCTGAAAACTTTAAGCTCGAAGCCCCTGCGGCCTACCACTTTGAATAAGGAGCTGTACCAATGAACGTAAAGAATATTTCGATTGCACTCACCGTTCTGGTTATCGCTCTCCTTGCAACGCTTTTGATGCAGAAGGGTAGTTACGTTTCTCAGGCTACGGAACACTACACCAAGACCACCACCAACTCTTACAAGGGTGCCTCCAAGATCATCGAATACGTGAACAACTCTATCGATGTGAACAAGGGCGTGTGGTCCTTGGCTTGCGAAGCTGTGCAGACTGTAAAGACTTCTCAGGATCAGGCTCGTCTTGAATCCAAGTACTTCCCGTCTACCAAGGGCTCCATGAGCATTGCGAACATGACTCGCCGCTTTGAAGCTACGGGTGCCTACTACATCGTTTCCAAGTTCTCCAAGGTTGAAGTCGACAAGAAGACCGAAGTCAAGTCTCTTGCTGGCCTCGTCTCTGTGAACGTGAACGCTCTCGTCGGTAATCCGGGCGAAGAAATTGAGGAAGCTGAGGAAGGCGAAGAAGGCGCAGAAGAAGCCGTTGAAGAAGCTCCGGCTCCGAAGAAGGCCGCAAAGCCTGCTAAGGCCGCCAAGGGCAAGAAAGGCAAGAAGGGCAAAAAGCGCTAATCTTTTGACTCTCAACGAGTTAGAAAATTGTAAGAAACGACCCGCTCTGCGGGCCGTTTCTTAGTTATGAGCGCGCCTTGCTTAGGCAAGGCTTTGAGGTCTGAGCATTGAGTTAAAGTATGCGCAATTATAAAAGCTCATAGCTCAGAGCGAAGCGAGCTCATACCTCATACCTAATTTCTATCTTTACCGCGTGAAAAAATAAACTCAACTGAGGTTAAATAATGCTCATTTTACGTGGTACGCCGGCTCTGTCGGATTTCCGTCTCCAGAAACTTTCTTCCGATTTCAAGAGCGCAGGCCTTTCTGTCGCTTCCGTTTACGCTGAATTCCTGCACGTGGTGGATCTGTCCGCCGACCTGACCGATGCAGAAACCGAAACTTTGAAGAAGGTGCTGCATTACGGTCCGGCCCGCGAACCCAAGGCTCTCGAAGGCGAACTCTTTGTGGTTTGCCCGCGTCCGGGTACCATCAGCCCGTGGAGCTCCAAGGCTACCGATATCGCTCACATCTGCGGTCTCCCGGCTATCAAGCGCATCGAACGCGCTATCGCTTACTATGTGAAGTTTGAAGGTGCCGTTCCCGCCGGTGCCCGCGAAAAGATTTCGGCCAAGATTCACGACCGCATGACCCAGGCCGTTTTCGCCGACACCGTCTCCTTGGAAGTCCTCTTCAGCAAGGAAGAACCGCGTCCGCTGAACGTGATTCCGGTGCTTACCGAAGGTCGCGAAGCCCTCGTGAAGGCCGACAAGGAAATGGGCCTCGCTCTTTCCTCCGACGAAATCGATTACTTGGTCAAGAACTTCACCGAACTCAAGCGCAATCCGACCGACGTGGAACTCTACATGTTCGCACAGGCCAACTCGGAACACTGCCGCCACAAGGTGTTCGGTGCCGAATGGACGATTGATGGTGTTAAGCAGGACAAGTCCCTGTTCCAGATGATCAAGAACACCTACCAGCTCCACAACTCTAACATCTTTAGCGCCTACAAGGACAACGCCGCCGTGATGAAGGGCGCTGTCGCTGGCCGCTATTACGCTGACCCGCGCAACAACAAGTACGACTTCCACCACGAAGAAGTCGACATCTTGATGAAGGTCGAAACCCACAACCACCCGACGGCTATTTCTCCGTTCCCGGGTGCCGCTACCGGTAGTGGTGGCGAAATCCGTGACGAAGGTGCCACGGGTAAGGGTTCCAAGCCGAAGGCAGGCCTCACGGGCTTTAGCGTTTCGAACTTGAAACTGCCGGGTGCAGTCCAACCTTGGGAAAAGGACTTTGGTAGCCCGTCCCGCATTGCTTCCGCCCTCGACATTATGATCGAAGGCCCGCTCGGTGGCGCTGCATTCAACAACGAATACGGCCGTCCGAACATCCTCGGTTACTTCCGTACTTTCGAACAGGAAGTCGATGCCCAGAACGGCAAGGAAGTCCGCGGCTACCACAAGCCGATTATGCTGGCTGGTGGTCTCGGTAACATCAAGCATGAACATATCGAAAAGGGCCACATCGATCCGGGTGACCACCTGATCGTGCTCGGCGGTCCGGCCATGCTCATTGGTCTTGGTGGTGGTGCAGCTAGCTCTGTCGCTAACGGTGCCGGTAATGAATCTCTCGACTTTGCCTCTGTGCAGCGTGAAAACCCCGAAATGGAACGCCGCTGCCAGGAAGTCATCGACCGCTGCTGGGCGATGAACGAAGAAAACCCGATTACCTTCATTCACGACGTGGGTGCTGGTGGACTTTCCAACGCCTTCCCGGAACTCGTGAACGATGGCGGTCTCGGTGGTAAGTTTGAACTGCGTAACGTTCCGAACGACGAACCGGGTATGAGCCCGTTCGAAATCTGGAGTAACGAATCCCAGGAACGTTATGTGATCGCTATTGCAGGCGACAAGCTCGACGTGTTCGACGCCATCTGTAAGCGTGAACGCTGCCCGTACGCTGTGGTGGGCGAAGCTATTCCTGAAAAGCACTTGACTCTGACCGACAAACACTTCGGTACGACTCCGATCGACATGCCGCTCGGAGTGCTCCTCGGCAAGCCGCCCCGCATGATCCGTAACGAAAAGAGCCAGAAGCGCCCGCTTTCTTCCACGGTGGTTCCTGCTGATGCCTCCATCAAGGATGTGGCTCACCGCGTGCTTGCTAACCCGACCGTCGCTGACAAGACGTTCTTGATTTCTATCGGTGACCGTTCTGTGACGGGTATGATTTGCCGCGACCAGATGGTTGGCCCGTGGCAGGTTCCGGTTGCTGACTGCGCCGTGACCTCTGCAACTCTCGATACTTATGAAGGTGAAGTCATGAGCATGGGCGAACGCGCTCCGATCGCCTTGATTTCTCCGGCTGCTGCAGCCCGTATGACGGTAGCTGAATCCCTCACCAACATGGCTGCCGCTTGCGTGCCTGATATGGGCCGCGTGAACTTGTCCGCAAACTGGATGGCCACGCCGAACTACGAAGGCGACGGTGCTGACCTTTACGAAGCCGTGAAGTCTATCGGTATGGAACTCTGCCCGGATCTCGGCATCACGATTCCGGTGGGGAAGGACTCCATGAGCATGAGCACCGTGTGGCAGGACGACAAGGGTAGCCACCGCGTGACCGCTCCGATTTCTCTGGTCATCAGTGCCTTTGCTCCGTGCGCCGATGTGCGCAAGACGCTTACCCCGCAGCTGTTGCAGGATAAGGCTTCAACGCTCGTTCTCGTTGATTTGGCCCGCGGTCAGAACCGTATGGGCGCATCCATCGCCGCACAGGTTTACAACAACCTCGGTGACAAGGCTCCGGATGTCGATTCCGCTCAGGAACTCCGCGCCTTCTTCGAAACCATTCAGAAGCTCAATGCCGCTGGCAAGATTATGGCCTACCACGACAAGAGCGATGGCGGTCTCTACACGACGGTTGCCGAAATGGCATTCGCCGGCCACGTGGGTGTAACGCTCAACGCCGGTGCCCTCAAGGGTAACCTGATTGACGCCCTGTTCAACGAAGAACTCGGTGCCGTACTCCAGGTCAAGAAGGCTGATTTGAAGGCCGTGTTCGAAGCATTCGCTGCTGTCGGCCTCGGCGATACCGTTTCTGAAATCGGTACGCTCAACGATACTTATAACTTGGTCATCGGCGACTACGCCGAAGGTCTTTCCGACCTGCGCGCCATCTGGAGCGACACGACCCGCCGCATCGCGGCCCTCCGCGATAACCCGGATTGTGCCGAAAGCGAATACAAGCTCAAGTTGGAACAGGACGATCCGGGTATCACGCCGAAGGTCACCTTCGACGTGGCGGCGTCCGCCAAGATTGTGAAGGATTTCGCAAGCCGTCCGAAGATGGCAATCCTCCGCGAACAGGGCGTCAACGGCGAACTCGAAATGGCTGCCGCCTTCCAGAAGGCTGGTTTCGAATCTATCGACGTTCATATGACTGACATTCTCGAAGGTCGCGTAAGCCTCAAGGACTTCAATGGTCTCGTTGCCTGCGGTGGCTTTAGCTACGGTGACGTTCTCGGTGCCGGTGAAGGCTGGGCCAAGAGCATCCTCTTCAACCCGAAGGCCCGCGCTGAATTCGAAGCTTACTTCAACCGCAAGGACACCTTCACGCTCGGTGTTTGCAACGGCTGCCAGATGGTTTCTAACCTCAAGGATTTGATTCCGGGCGCCAAGCACTGGCCGCGCTTTGTGCAGAACCTTTCTGAACGTTTCGAAGCCCGTTACTGCTCCTTGAAGGTCGAAGATACTCCGGCTGTGCTCCTCAAGGGCATGGCAGGCTCCGTGCTCCCGATTGCGGTCGCACACGGCGAAGGCCGCGCAGAATTCGCTAGCCGCGAAGCTGCTGAAGCCTGCCTGGGGACCGGTCTCGTGGCGCTCCGCTACGTGGACGGCAAGCACGAATACACCGAACGCTACCCGCTGAACCCGAACGGCTCTCCGTTCGGTATCAACGGCCTCTGCTCCGAAGACGGTCGCGCCCTCGTCATGATGCCGCACCCGGAACGCGTGTTCCGTACCTGCCAGTATTCCTGGCATCCGGCAGAATGGGGCGAAGATGGTCCGTGGATGCAGTTGTTCCGCAACGGTCGTATATTTGTGACCGAAAAGGGCTAATGCTAGGGAAAATATTTGCTAGGCCCTTTTCTCTCGCCTCCGCCCTCAGCTTACACTTGAGGGCTTCGGCTCACGGGTCGGCTAATTTTTGTAAGTTGTTTTGGCACGTTTTTTTGAATTAAGAGGATATATGAAGGCAAAACTCCTGGCTCTTGTTTCATTGGCTTCGCTGTTTTTCTTGAACGGCTGTAACGGTATCGGCGACAAGGATACTCTCCTTGCTCGCATCGATAAAGAAAAAGTCTATCAAGAAGACTATACGTTGCTCATGAAAAATGGAGAAACGTACCATGTTTCTAAAGGTCAGTTCTTGTACGATATGCTCTATTCAAAGGCAGCTCTTGTAACGAGGGCTCTCGCTGAATATCCTGAATTGGCTGATGAATGGGAAAAGCATTATGCGGATTTGGAATCTCGTGTTTTGATGATGGTGTACCAGCGCTATTATGTCATGGAATGCATGATGTATAGCGATGCGGAACTGCGTCAGTTCTACGATGCCAATCGCAACCTGTTCCCAGCTGATTCTACGGGTGAATTCTTGATGGCACGCGGCGATGTCGCAAGCTACTACTATGTTTCAAAGAACCAGGAACGGTTTGATGCGTATGTGAAAGATACGCTTAAACTGGAAAATCCTTCGGAAGAAGAACTCCTGAAGCAGAAGAAGAATTATGCGGGTATGCATCGTCGCGCATTGCGTCAAGAAATGTCGGAGAATGTTCTTGAAAAGGCTCATATTGGCCTTCAAGAAGTTACTGCAGTCGACGCAAAGGCCTATTATAACAAGCACAAAGATGAATTCATGACCGTTCCTGGCTATGAATTGTACCATGTGCAGGGCGATTCCGCGAAGCTTGCCAACTTGTTTGCCGAAACGCCGACTCTGGAGCAGTTCAAGGCTGCTGCATATACCAATAGCTCCAATCAGAAAACGGCAAAAGATAGCGGCTATGTGGGGCATGTCAAGCAGAATTATGCTTTGCCCTATGGCATTGGCATGGTGAACGACCTTTCTGCTGCTTTGGAAGGTAAGGAACCGGGCTTTGTTACGCCGGTGATTCGTGCAAACGATATGAAGAACTTCCATCGCTTCTACCTTGCTGCCGTTGATCCTGCAAAGCTTAAAACCTATGACCGCGTGGGTGCTGGTATCGAAGCCGGCGTCAAGGCTGGAACCTATTTCGATGTGGATTCCTCGACGGTGTTGATTACTGTCGCTGGCAAGCCGGTTTTTACCGAAGCTGATTTGCTTCGCTTTAACGATGCGTATTTCCACCGGGCATTGAGCCAGCAAATTCACCAAAGAATGGTGCAGATGATTGCTGAAACTTTCGCCTATGCTGAACTTGCAAAGGAAGCGAAGCTGAATCACTCTTGGGAATACAGGGCTTTGTACCGCTTCAACCGTTTGGAGTTCCTGTCGAGTCGTTATATCGATAAAAAATTATTTGGCAAGGATATTCCGGAAGATTCCTTGAAGGCTTTCTACGATCGTGTGGGCAAGTACGTTCATCCTGGTTATACTTACGAACAGGCCAAGGATTTGTTGCACAAGATGGCTTTGTTCCCCGAAAATATGTACAAGCATGATTACTACATGTGCTACCGAGTATTTTATGCGGGCAAGACTTACGAACAAAGTATGGGCGAAATTTATAACAAGCTTGTTGGCGAGTATACGGGGACAAAAACCGAAAGGTTTGCTGCAGAAGCCTATGAAAAGGCCGATGTCCATTTGTACGATACGGGTATTGCCGAATTCAAACCCTATAAGACCGCTGATAAGCTGATGGCGCGTGCGGATTCTCTTTACCAGGCTGGTAAGAAGTCCGATGCCTATTATGCGTATCGCGATGTGATGTACGGCTATGCTGAAGATGACAGCCTGTTTGAACGAGTCGCTTATGAAATGGCTCAGATTCAGGGCGAAAACGAAGAATATATGGATGCAGAAGGGGAATACTATGCCTTCTACACCATGTGGCCGAATAGCCCGAATGCCGAAAAGGCCATGTTTAGCCGCGGCTTTATGCTCAACGAAAATTTGGGCTGGAACGACAAGGCTCTCGAAGTGCTTGAAGAATTCCTCCAGAAGTATCCGAACAGCGAACTGAAGGAATCCGCCCAATGGCTCATCGATAACATCAAGAGTAACGGCAAACTGGCCGATGATTTGATGAAAAAGATCGAAGCCGAGGAATAAAAAACCTATATTTCCCACATCTTAAAACAAAAGGTACCTACTATGGAAATGACATTTGCAATGATCAAGCCCAATGCAGTCAAGTCTGGCCTCATTGGACGCATTATCGACCGTTATATCGCTGCAGGCCTCTCCGTCTGCGCCGTGAAGATGCACCAGATGACCTCTGCCGATGCTCGCGGTTTCTACGCCGAACACGTGGAAAAGCCGTTCTTCCCGGAACTCGAAGCCTACATGACCAAGGGCCCGTCCGTGATGCTCGCCCTCGGCGGCGAAAATGCCATTGCCAAGGTTCGCGCTATCAACGGTGCTACCAATCCGGCTAAGGCGGAACCCGGTACCCTCCGCTACGACTTTGCCCCTTCCATGACCGAAAACGTCGTGCACAGCTCTGACAGTCCTGAATCTGCCAAGCGCGAACTCGACTTCTGGTTCAAGGAAGACGAACGCTACGCTTACGAAATGCCGAGCCTCAAGGCCTGCTGCGTCCTCTAAGTTTCAAAAATAACCCCCCTCAAGGAGACACAACTCAATGCAATGGATCGTCAAGTATCTTACCTCTTCCATCGGTAAGAAGCAGATCATGGGATGCACAGGCGCGTTCCTCGCCCTGTTCATCTTCGGCCACATGTGTGGTAACTTCCAGCTTCTGAATTTCGATCAGGCCGCGGCTCAGGCATCCTACAATGCCTACACCGAATTCCTGACCGGATTCAACCCGCTCCACTTCCCGATCAAGATGATTTATCTTGTTGAACTGGTGCTGGTGGCTGCTTTCGCTCTCCACATCTTCCTTGCTATCAAGCTGAAGATCGAGAACAAGAAGGCTCGCGGTGGCATCGACTACGAAGTCAACGCTCGCAAGGGCAAGAAGACTTTCGCAACCTTCACCATGATCTGGTCCGGTCTCTTCATTCTCGGCTTCCTCGTGCAGCACCTCATGATGCTCAAGTTCGGCGAACACTACCTCTATGTGAATGCCGAAGGCGAAATCGTCCGCGACATGTGGCTCACCACCATCCAGATGTTTGCTAACCCGGCTTGGGCTGCATTCTACGTGGTCAGCATGTTCGTGATCGGTATGCACCTCTTCCACGCTATTTCTTCTGCCTTCCAGACCATGGGCATTGCTCACCAGAAGTGGACCCCGATTATCGACATCGCCGGTATCGCTTACAGCATTATCGTTGCCCTCGGTTTCGGTATCACCGCTGTTGCAGCCTTCTACCTCGCTAACCAGCCGGGTACCCAGGCCCTCATCGAAAAGTCCCGCAGCCTTCAGCCGCAGTACGAACAGCAGAAGCAGGAAAAGGAAGCCAAGAAGGCTGCCTTCGTGATTCCTTCTGTTGGCACCGTCGAAGTTTCTTTTAACGCTTAATTTTAAGGAGCCCACTAATGATTCTTGATTCTAAAATCCCCGGTGGTTCCATCGAAGAAAAGTGGACCAAGCACAAGTTCGAACTCAAGCTCGTGAACCCCGCCAACAAGCGTAAGTTCACCGTGATCGTGGTTGGTACTGGCCTTGCCGGTGCTTCTGCCGCCGCATCCCTCGCCGAACTTGGTTACAATGTCAAGTCTTTCTGCATCCAGGATAGTCCCCGTCGCGCACACTCCATTGCTGCCCAGGGTGGTATCAACGCTGCCAAGAACTACAAGAACGACGGCGACTCCGTTTACCGCCTGTTCTACGATACCGTGAAGGGCGGTGACTTCCGCGCTCGCGAAGCCAACGTGCACCGCTTGGCCGAAAACTCCAACCTCATCATCGACCAGTGCGTCGCCCAGGGTGTTCCCTTCGGTCGTGAATACGGTGGCCTCCTCGACAACCGTTCCTTCGGTGGTACGCAGGTTTCCCGTACGTTCTACGCCCGCGGTCAGACGGGTCAGCAGCTCTTGCTCGGTGCCTACCAGGCTCTCATGCGCCAGGTTGCCGCCGGTAAGGTGAAGATGTTCCCCCGCCGCGAAATGATGGACCTCGTCGTGATCGACGGCAAGGCTCGCGGTATCATCGTCCGTAACCTCATCACTGGCGAACTCGAAAGCCACGTGGCTGACGCTGTGTGCCTTTGCACTGGCGGTTACGGTAACGTCTATTACCTTTCTACCAACGCCCAGGGTTCTAACGTGACGGCTGCTTTCCGTGCCTACAAGCGCGGCGCCCTGTTCGCTAACCCCTGCTACACGCAGATTCACCCGACTTGCATTCCTCGCCACGGCGACCTGCAGTCCAAGCTCACCTTGATGAGCGAATCTCTCCGTAACGACGGCCGTATCTGGGTCCCGCGCAAGGCTGGCGACACCCGCAGCCCGGACCAGATCCCCGAAGAAGACCGTTACTACTACCTCGAAGAAAAGTACCCGAGCTTCGGTAACCTCGTGCCCCGTGACGTGGCATCCCGTAACGCCAAGCAGGTCTGCGACGCAGGTCTCGGCGTGGGTAACACCAAGCAGGCCGTGTACCTCGACTTCGCCGACGCTATCCAGCGCATGGGCGTTGCCGGTGTCTCTGCCAAGTACGGCAACCTCTTCCAGATGTACGAAAAGATTACCGACGAAGACCCGTACAAGGTCCCGATGCGTATCTTCCCGGCCATCCACTATACCATGGGCGGCCTCTGGGTGGACTACGATCTGATGTCCACGATTCCGGGCTGCTTCGTTCTCGGTGAAGCCAACTTCTCCGACCACGGTGCAAACCGCCTCGGCGCTTCTGCTTTGATGCAGGGCCTCTCCGACGGTTACTTCGTCATTCCGTTCACCATCGGCGGCTACTTCGCGGGCACCAAGCTCGAGAAGGTTTCCGAATCCGATGCTGCGTTCGAAGACTGCAAGAAGCAGACCGAAGAACGCATCCACAAGCTCCTCTCCATCAAGGGTCACCGCACTGTTAACGATATCCATCGTGAACTCGGTAACATCATGTGGGAATACGTGGGCATGGCTCGTAACGAGGCCGGCCTGAAGACCGCCCTCGAGAAGATTCCGGCCCTCCGTGCCGAATTCTGGGAAAACGTCAACGTGCTCGGTTCCGAAGGTTCCTTCAACCAGAACCTGGAACGTGCTGGCCGCGTGGCTGACTTCCTCGAATTCGCCGAAGTCCTCACTCTCGACGCCCTGCACCGCAAGGAATCTTGCGGCGGCCACTTCCGCGAAGAAAGCCAGACTCCGGAAGGCGAAGCCAAGCGCGACGACGAGAACTTCTGCTACGTGGGTGCCTGGGAATACAAGGGCGACGGTGTCGCACCGGAACTTTCCAAGGAACCTCTTACCTTTGATAACGTCCACCTCGCTACTAGGAGCTACAAATAATGAGCGGACTGAATTTGACTTTGAAGATTTGGCGTCAGAAGGATGCCAAGACCAAGGGACAGTTCGAAACTGTCAAGATTAACGATGTTTCTCCGGACATGTCCTTCCTGGAAATGCTCGACATCGTGAACGAAGAACAGATGAAGCAGGGCAAGGAAGGCTTCGCCTTCGACCACGACTGCCGCGAAGGTATTTGTGGTATGTGCTCCCTCGTCATCAACGGTATGCCGCACGGTCCTGACCATGCGACCACCACTTGCCAGCTGCACATGCGTAAGTTCAAGGATGGCGACACCATCGTGATCGAACCGTGGCGCGCTGCCGCATTCCCGGTTATCCGTGACTGCGCTGTGGACCGTACCGCATTCGACCGCATCATCCAGGCTGGCGGCTTCGTTTCCGTCAACACCGGTGCCGCTCCTGAAGCTTCCACCATTCCGGTTCCCAAGGCTGATGCCGACCGCGCCTTCGACGCTGCCGCCTGTATCGGTTGCGGTGCCTGCGTGGCCGCTTGTAAGAACGCATCTGCAATGTTGTTCGTATCTGCCAAGGTTTCTCACCTCAGTTTCTTGCCGCAAGGCAAGGTCGAAGCCAAGAAGCGCGTTTTGGCCATGGTCGCTCAGATGGACAAGGAAGGCTTCGGCAACTGCACGAACCTTTACGAATGCCAGGCAGCCTGCCCGAAGGGTATCACCGTGGATTACATTGCCAAGATGAACCGCGAATACCTCGGTGCTACCGTGACCTACGCCGAAAAGGTTTATGGCAAAGATTAGCAAGCCGAGCGTCGCGGCGAAGTGCTTGCATTTCGCCATGACCGAGGCGCCGCGAGTCTGCGCTTAAGCCCGCAGGGCGCAAGCGCAACGACTAATTCGATTATATAAAAAAAGGACCGCAGCAATGCGGCCCTTTTTGGCATATAAATGAAATAAATAAAAAAAACAGATATTTTTTATGGTTGGGTTTCTATAAAATCTAACTTTATAGATATATTTGCTTATGTATGGCAGAGCCTGGTAAATGTTTAACATCGCGACAAAAGGAAATCCTCTCCTTGCTTCGTAAGGGGCTTACGAATGCTGAAATTTGCAAGGCGTTGAACATTTCGGCGAATACGGTCAAGGTGCATTTGGCCAACATTTACAAGATTCTCGATGTCACGAACAGGACCGAAGCGGTATCTGTCGATATTGAAAAAGGGAGTGAAAATTCAGCTGCTGACGAAGAAATCCACATCGCATTTATAGATGGGAAATCCTTGGACGGTTGTTCCCCCGCAAAAGAGCTTTACCTATCTATCATACAAGCCTTGAACCGGTATCGGCTTTTTTCGATCAACGAGAGTGAAGAAGCTTCGGCTCCGGCAACGTATCAAGTCAAAATATCCCCGGTCTTGAATAAGGAAAATACCTTCTTTGTAACTCTATACAAAGGAAAAACGGCAGATATTCTTTGGTCGGAATCGCTACAAGTTAATGCGAACGACGATTTTGGACTGATGGGGACGCAGGTGGCAATGCAAATCTTTAGGCTATTGTTCCATTCGGCGGCGCAGACTTATGAACAAAATAAAGAATTGTTTCCCCGGTGGTGGTATGCCACTTCTTTTGCCAATGTCAAAATAGATAATATCTGCCGGGATTCGTTTGATGAAATAATCAACGAATTGGAGCCGTTGGCTAAAGCGGAGAAAAGCCCCATATTTGTACCCTATACGCTTGTTTGGGCCTATTATGTTGCCATAACGGAATCCTGGGTGAACGCTAAAGAGTATGTTGCGAAAATAGAATCGCTTGCCTGTGCTGCAATGCGGAAGAATCCCTATTCTGTATACGCCCAGTTCATGATGGCGGTATACAATATGGCGATTGGGAACAAGAATGGAGCAGTTCCGTACCTTCGGCAGATTTTGGCGGATCTTCCGCAGTGTGTGAGGTCTCGGCGAATTCTGGTCCAGCTCTGTATGTTTGCGGGGCAAATGGACGAGGCCTTGCATTTGCTGAATGAAGGCTCCCGGTTTATTAAAGGGCCAGAAGGCGTGCTCCTTCATTCTACACCAAGGGCGTTCATCTTTTTCTTGCAGGGCAAGTTTGCGGAATGTGAAGAAACGTTGAATCAAGTTCTGATGTTCCATCCGGAATCGACCTTAGCAAGGCTTATGCTGATTGCCTGCAATAACAAGAGGGGCAATTTCAAGGAAAGTGAAAGGCATATACGGGTGTTTTTTGAATACCATCCGAATTTCCTGAAGACTGACCTGGAGCAAATTTTGAAGGGGATTCCTTCGCCTACGAAAGAAGCGCTTCTTGATAGCGTTAGCAACGTTTTTCAGCCATAAAATAACCCCCGAAAATAACCCGTTTGGGCTATAGACAAGTAATACCGTCGTTGTTTATCTTTAAAATGGTTAGGGGATTTTTTATTTCTAAACACCTCGCTCATGACGGTTTAATTTTAGATCGTCATGAGTTTTTTATATTTGGTAAAAAAAGGAGTTTCAATGAAAAAGATTTTTGCGATGTTTGCGGCGGTTGCGTGTGCCGCGGTTCTTTCTGCCTGTAATGACCAGAAGGCGGAATCCAAGGCTCAGGCCGATGAATCCCTGAACAAGGTGAAGGCGGCGGGCGAGTTCGTGCTCGGTCTCGACGATTCTTTTCCGCCGATGGGTTTCCGCGACAAGGACAACAACATCGTGGGCTTTGATATCGACCTCGCTACCGAAGTTTGTGCGCGCCTGGGCGTGAAGCTCAAAACGCAGCCGATTTCCTGGGATGCTAAGGAACAGGAACTGAACACCGGCAAGATTGACTGCATCTGGAACGGCATGAGCGTGGACAGCGCTCGCGCAAAGGCCATGAACCTGAGCGACCCGTATCTCAAGAACCGCATGATTTTCACGGTGAAGGACAAGGCTCTTGCAAATCTCGCTGCCCTCGCCGGCAAGAAGATTGCCGTGCAGAACGGCTCTACCGCCCAGAAGCTCCTGGATGCCTCCGAAGCGGGCAAGGCCGCCAAGGAAATCGTCCCGTTTGACGACAACCAGACGGCGCTCATGGATTTGGACAAGGGCGGCGTGGATGCCGTGTTCCTGGACGAAATTGTGGCCAAGTATTGGATTGTGACGAATGCGAAGGACTACGCGGTGCTTGAGGAAGGTCTCTCCGACGAAGTCTATGCCGTGGGTTTCCGCAAGAAGGACCAGGCCCTGCGTGATGCTGTGAATTCCACCTTGGCTGCCATGAAGGCCGACGGCAAGTTCGACGAAATCTCTGCCAAGTGGTTCGGCAAATAGGTGTGAGGTCGCTCCCTGCGGGAGCTTTGTGGTATGAGTTCGGCGCTGTGCGCCTCTGAGTTAATATGTCTGACCTGAGCAATTTACTCCCGATTCTCTGGGGCGGCTTCTGCACGACGCTCGCCATTTTCGGGCTTACGCTCCTGTTTTCGATTCCGCTGGGCCTGCTTATCGCTGTCCTCAAGATGAGCAAGTGGCGTGTGGTGCGCTACCCGGTATCGTTCTACATCTCGGTGATGCGCGGCACCCCGTTGCTGCTCCAGATTGTGGCGATTTATTTTGGCTCCTACTACCTGAGCGAATATGCGGGCGTGGATTTTTCGTTTGACCGCTTCCCGGCGGTAATCGTGGCGTTCTCGATAAACTATGCGGCTTACTTTGCCGAAATTTTCCGCGGCGGTATCCAGTCCATACCCAAGGGGCAGTACGAGGCGGCCTACATGCTGGGCATGACCCGCACGCAGACGTTCTTCCGCATCATCCTCCCGCAGGTGGCGAAGCGCGTAGTGCCCGCGAGCGCGAACGAAGTCATTACGCTGGTGAAGGACACCTCCCTTGCGCAGGTGATTGCGGTGACGGAACTTTTTGCGTTGGCCAAGAAACAGCAGGCCGCCTACGCGAGCATTTACCCGCTGTTCGTGGCGGGCGTATTCTACTATGTGGCGAACCTTTTGCTGAGCGTGCTTTTTGCCTACGTGGAACGCAAGCTCAATTACTATAAGTGAGGCGTGGAATGGAAAATGTGAATGAATCTGCGCCGATCCTGAAAGTTGAACATGTCAAGAAGTCCTTTGGCGACTTGCATGTGCTCAAGGATATCTCTTTTGACCTGAAGGCGGGTGAGGTGCTCTCGATTATCGGGCCCAGCGGTTCCGGCAAGAGTACGCTGTTGCGCTGCCTTACCCAGCTCGAAACGGTTGACGGTGGCCTGGTGCAGGTCGATGGCAAGGACATGGTGGTGCCTAATGCTTCGGCGAAGGGCCCGGCGGTCAAGTATGCGCCGGCGAAAACGCTCCGCGATATTCGACTTTCTACGGGGCTCGTGTTCCAGAATTTCAACCTGTTCCCGCACCTGACGGTGCTCCAGAACCTTTGCCTCGCTCCGGTGCGCGTGCTTGGGGACGAACGCAAAGAAGCCCGCGCCATGGGGCGATTCTTGCTTAGACGCATGGGCCTCGAGGGTAAGGAAAAGGCTTACCCCTGCGAACTCAGCGGTGGCCAGCAGCAGCGCGTGTCCATTGCCCGCGCACTCGCGATGAACCCGAAGATTCTTTTCTTCGACGAGCCGACCTCTGCGCTGGACCCGGAACTCACTGGCGAAGTGCTCAAGATTATCAAGAAGCTTGCCGAAGACAAGATGACGATGGTTATCGTGACGCATGAAATGGCTTTTGCCCGTGATGTGGCGGATAAGGTCATCTTTATGGACGGCGGTGTCATCGTGGAGCAGGGATCCCCCGACCACGTGTTCCGCGAATCGGGTAACGAACGCCTCGCGCAGTTCCTGTCAAGATTTTCTAAAAATTGATTTCTTGTAACATAAAAAGGGACCGCAGCGATGCGGCCCTTTTTACATTTTTTAGCAGTTAGCTTGCTACTGCCGCTTTTTTTTTCTTATTTTTTAGGGCGAAGAAGGATTGTAAAGTGAAAAAGATTTTTGCGTTTATAGCCTTTATCACCTTTGCTGTGGTATTCATCGGTTGTGAAAAAAAAGATGATTCCTACAAGAAGGTCATTGAAAAGGGCGAATTAGTCATTGGCCTCGATGCATATTATCCGCCTATGGGCTTTTATGACCAGGACGGTGACATCGTTGGCTTTGATATAGATCTTGCCGTAGAAGTTTGCGCCCGTCTGGGCATCAAACTCAAGACGGTTCCGATTACTTGGGAAAACAAGGAACATGAACTGAATTCGGGTGCAATTGACTGCATCTGGAATGGCATGAGTGTCGATAGCTCCCGCGCTTTGACCATGAGTTTGAGCGATCCGTACTTTAATAATGGCATGTACTTTTTGGTGAAGGATTCTTCGCTTGCGAATATGGATTCCCTTAAAAATAGGAGAATTGCCTTGCAGAAGGGCTCCACTTCGCAAGACCATCTGGTCACATCCGAGATAGGGATGTCCGCTAAGGAAATCGTTGCTTTTGAAGACAACCTCAAGGCGCTTGCGGCATTGGACAGCGGCGATGTCGATGTTGTGTACATGGATAAAGTCATCGCAGAGTATTTGATTTTTAAATCCAAGAAAGAATACTTCTTGTGGGCGGATCCTCATATTAAAGAAAAACTTGCTATCGGTTTCCGCAAGAACGACCTTGCTCTCCGCGATGCCGTAAATGATATGATGAAGGCGATGAAGGTCGATGGTCGTTTTGTGAAAATTTCAATGAAATGGTTTGGCAAATAAGTTTGAAAAGGAAAACGTCATGAACAAGTTTTTCACGGTTATATCTGCCATTGCCTGCGCTGTTGCGCTTTCTGGCTGCAATGAGAAAAAACAATCCCTGCATTCGGATTATTCATTCGATAGGGTAAAGGCTTCTGGTATTTTGGTCATGGGGCACATGGGTGATTTCCCTCCCATGGTCTTTACCGATAAGGACGGCAACGTCGTGGGTTTCGACGTGGACCTGGCGCGTGAAGTTTGCTCCCGCTTGGGAGTGAAACTTAAATTGCACTTGATTTCTTGGGCCGACAAGGAAAAGGAATTGTACAATGGAAATATAGACTGCATCTGGAATGGCATGAGCGTTGATAGTGCTCGTGCAGCGGCAATGAACTTGAGTGATCCGTACCTTACCAACAGACTCGTTTTCACGGTAAAGAATAAGTCCTATAATAGCCTGGATTCCTTGAAAGGCAAAAAGATTGGTGTTCAGCATGCATCGACTGCTTGGTCAATGATTGAACAGTCTGAAATTAAAAAGGATGTCAAGGAAATCGTGCAGTTTGAAACTATGAACCTTGCGCTGGACGCCATGGTGCAAGATTCTGTCGATGCCGTGTTTATGGATGAAGTCGCTGCCAAGTACTGGAATGTCTTGAACAATAAAAAATATGCCATTTTGGAAGATGGCGTGTTCAATGAGTTTTATGCGGTCGGATTCCGCAAAGCTGACAAGGCTCTCCGCGATACAATAAATGCCGTCCTTGCTTCGATGAAGAAAGACGGCAAATTCGTTGATGTTACGGTCAAGTGGTTCGGTAAGTAGTTACCGGTACTGAGCGCTCCAGCGGCGCTTGAAGCGGGGCTCGTCCAGGACTTTAGCCCAGATGAATCCCTTACGCACGTCGGTAAGGTTTTTAGTCGAAACAAGGGGTGCGCGGCGCGGTGCCTGTTCGGTTCCGCTCACGACATCATTTCCCATGAATGCTGCGGCGGATTCGCGTGCGGCCCTGGCGCGATCTTCGAGAGCGTTCAGCTCACGCTGGCGCTCCAGTTCCTTGCGGCGCAACTCGTCCATTTCGGCTTCGTGATGCTCGCGAGCGGCGGATTCCCTTTCTTGCTCGGCTCGCTTTTCGTGGAGCAGCAAGTTGTCGAGTTCTTCCATGTCGTGCACGAGTACGTCGCAGTCGCCTTCGCCCATGTCGCGGCCCACGATGCGGTGGGCTTGCAACTCCATCAGCATTTCGGCGGCCCTGTTTTCGTCAACATCGAATTCTTCCATCAGAAATTCCAAGTTGATAAAGTCCACCTGGATGACGACTTCGGCGATGTAACGAAGCGAAACGGCCTCTTTGCTTTGGATTATCCTGCGTTTTTTGACAGGTGGTGTTGCGGGCTCGATGTTCCCTTGTGCCGCCTGTTGCTGGGCGTTTTCGAACTGGCGGATTAAATCCTGCAACGAGCGCGGAGGGTTGTACCCTTGCGCCTGTTCTTCGGATTCGTCCAATTCGTCATCATCAGGCTGGTATTGCGGCGGCAGCTGTTGTTCACGCTGCTGTTGTTCCCTTCGGTTTGCCGCAACCTTTTTAATGACGATATCGAGAACCCATATCCCTATGAGAATGAGTAGTCCTTCCATGGTTACTACTTAGTCTCCGGGGCAGCTCCGATTTCTTTTCTCATTTGAGTATCGGCTTCGATATTCTTGAGGTTGTAATAGTCCATTACGCCGAGCTTGCCGTCGCGAAGGGCAGATGCCATCGCCATCGGAATCTGGGCTTCGGCTTCGACGAGCTTGGCCTTCATTTCCATGACCTTCGCCTTCATTTCCTGTTCGGCGGCGTATGCCATGGCGCGGCGTTCTTCTGCCTTTGCCTGGGCAATCTTCTTGTCGGCTTCGGCACGGTCGGTTTCGAGGATAGCGCCAATGTTCTGGCCCACGTCCACGTCGGCGATATCGATCGAAAGAATTTCGAATGCGGTTCCGGCGTCAAGGCCAGAGGCGAGCACCTTCTTGGAAATCATGTTCGGATTTTCCAGCACGTCCTTGTGGCTCTTTGCAGAACCGATAGAAGAAACGATACCTTCGCCCACGCGAGCGACCACAGTGTCTTCGCCTGCGCCACCCACCAACTTTTGGATGCTTGCGCGCACGGTAATGCGGGTCACGGCATGCAGCTGAATACCGTCGAGAGCCACAGCGGAAACCTTCGGCGTTTCAATCACCTTCGGGTTCACGGACATCTGCACGGCTTCGAGCACGTTACGGCCGGCAAGGTCGATGGCGGCAGCTTCTTTAAAGTCCAGCTTGATGTTTGCCTTGTTTGCGGCAATGAGTGCCTGGATCACGCGGAGCACGTTACCGCGGCTCAGGTAGTGGGCTTCAAGCAGGTTCGTGTCGACCGGGAGACCTGCCTTGCAGCTAAGAATGCGGGCTTCCACAATCACCTGCGGCGGAACCTTACGCAGACGCATACCGATGAGTTGGAAAATGCTCACGTTTGCCTTGGAGAACAAGGCCTGCAGCCAGAGGCTGAAGAACTTGCCGATAAAGGCGAGCAAGATGATAACGGCAATCGCCGCGATGATGATTCCAACGATTAAAAGAGTGTCCATTTGATTTTCTCCATTTTTTGTTTTCTTTTCGTAATATACATAATTTGAGTAAAGAAAAGATTTATCTTTGATATAAGAATATTTGGACAAGGGAGGAACCTGGTCATGTATAGACTTTTTTTCAGAATAGTTGCATTTTGTGCTTTCATGGCTTTTGCCTGTTTATGCCTGAACGCCTGTCTCGAAGACGGAGGCTCAAGCAGCGTTGCAGCGAATGATGCTCCACAGAAGGAGAACGACTCGGATAAGGACAAAGATGGTTCAAAAGATCCGTCTGATTCGTCTATGTTCGCTGAAGTAAAATGCCCCGAGGTAACCTCCAAGTCGCAGTTCCTGAACCCTGATATTGACTATGGTGAAATGACCGATGAACGCGACGGCCAAGTTTACAAGACTGTGCAGATCGGCAATCAAACTTGGATGGCGGAAAACTTGAATTATGCTGCTGATCGTTCCATGTGCCCAGATAGCCTGGAAAGTAACTGCAAAATTTATGGCAGGTGGTATACAATGTCAGGTTCGTGTCCAGAAGGTTGGCATCTCCCTAGTGTTGCTGAGTGGAATGTACTCCTCAGATCAGTTGGTAAAGATGACAAAGTTGATGCTGCGATGCTGAAATCAAGGTTCGGCTGGGCTGATGGAAAACAAGGGGTGGATGCTTTTGGTTTCTCGGCGATGCCGATGAGTAAACGGAATTGTTCCCAGGTCTTCTTTTTGACTTCTGATTACTATGATAACGAAAATACGGGTGAACGGAGTTGCATAGCGTTTAATTATCGAGCCGGAGCTTATTATTACAATAACGAAACCTCTGTTACGGGTTGGTTTATGGGCTATTTCAATGAAGTTACTAGGGGTGTTCCCGTGCGATGCCTGAAGGACGGGAGTGGTCCTTACGAGAAATCTTTGCTGAATACCGAAAATCTCGCTTTATGGGATAAAGCAGACAAGAAAGATTTTTTCAATCCGAAAGTCGAGTATGGAGAAATGACCGATGAACGTGACGGTCAGGTTTACAAGACCGTGAAGATCGGTAATCAAACATGGATGGCGGAGAACCTGAACTATATCTATGCGGTAGATTCGCTTCTTAAGGAAGAAGGTGTATGTCCCATCTATTACGGCAACGATTATGTTTTTCCTGACGGCTTTAAAACTTGTGATTTGTATGGGCGCTTGTACCCGTTTGGCGCCGCGATGGATTCAGCTGGAGTCTTTAGTGATGACGGTTTGGACTGTAATGGGTTAGTGTGTAAGCCAAATGAACAGGTCCGTGGAATTTGTCCTGAAGGTTGGCGCTTGCCGGGTGACAGTGATTGGGATACCTTGCTTGATGCCGTAGGGGGTGCAGATGTTGCTGGCAAAAAATTAAAATCGCTAACGGGGTGGTTTTACGACGGCAATGGTTCCGATGAGTATGGTTTTTCTGCGAGGCCTTCTCCCGATTTGAGCGGCAGTAACAATCATACTCATGTTGGTTTTTGGAGCGTCGGCTCTCATCTAAACGGAAGGTATTTTAGTTTCTATAGCGATGCCGTTTATCAGGGCGCCGCAGATAAGTTGTACATTCGTTGCATAAAGGGGTACACTCATATTGATGATCCGAGCAGGTATATTCCGGGAATCTTGCCTTCCGAGGTGGAGGAAGGGTCGATGACGGATGCTCGTGATGGGCAAGTTTACAAGACCGTAAAAATTGGCGACAAGACCTGGATGGCGGAAAACTTGAATTACGACTACCAGGTGGGAGATTCCGTATCGATATATGGTTCTGTTTGCCTCACCGATAGCTTGGGAAACTGTGATTCTTCTTATGGCCGCTATTACACGTGGCCTGCGGCGATGGATTCGGCGGGAATCTTTAGTGACGGAGGCAAGGGATGCGGCTTTAGTGAATTATGCAACCCGAAGGGGACTATTCGTGGAGTCTGTCCGGAAGGTTGGCATTTGCCGGATACGACCGAATGGAACGCATTGTTCTCGGAACTGAACTGTGTTGAGGATGGTCAAAATAATTGTGGGCCTTTATTGAAATCTTCCCGGGATTGGGTGTCCCGCGGAGGTGGATTTGATTATTATGGTTTTACGGTTTTGCCTTCGAATATTGCAGATTGGCGTCAAGATTATACCAAGGAATGGTTCTTTGAATCGGTTCGAACTGCCCGCAATAATGCCCAAATTTGGCTGTCAAATGAATCGGAGAAAGACGCGGCGATGGTTGCTGAATTCACTATTTACAAATTTGTCCGTTTTTCGAAAACCCGGAAAAAATACGGGGTGTCAGTCCGCTGCGTGAAGGATTAACTTTATCCTTCCATTTCGCTGTGGGCAACGCTTACCCAGATGTGCCCTTCTTGAATGGCGGTCACTTGAATGCGGGTGCTTGCTTCGATGATTTCGCCGTGGGTCTGCACGTCAAACAGCTTGCCGTTGATGAGCGCTTGGCCCACTGGGCGCAGGAACGTTTTCGCGATGCCTTCGTCGCCGACAGAAACTTCTTGTACAGCTTCGGTGGGCGAGGCTGCGGTTTCAAGGTCGGTCTTGAGCATAGGCGTCCAACCTTCGGGCAAAAGCGGAATCAGGTACTTGCTTGCGGCGATCGGGAATACGAGCGCGATTGCCGCACAGCTTAACATGTAGAGTAGCCCGAGTAGCCAGGGCGTGGCGTCGAAAGTTGTCTCAATGGTTTCGGGGACGTATTCGGGCATTTCCGAGGGCTCGAACGAAAGCGCGAGTGCGAGAATCATGCACACGATACCGCCGATGCCGAACAGGAACGTTCCCGGCATCACGAAGATTTCGACCAGGAACAGCACCACGCCGGCCACCAGCAGAATTGCCGGAATATAGCCATCGAGCTGCGGGGCGAACTGTCCGAGGAACACGATGCCGATGAGGATGATGCCGATGATACCGAACAGGCCGAATCCCGGCGTCTTGAATTCGATGTAAAGCGCGCCGAAGCCGAGAATCAGGAGGAGGCCGGAAATCGCGGCGATGGCCGAGGCGATGTCTTCGCCGAGGGTGGTTTCGACTTCGCTCCTGCTTTCGATGGCGAGCTTGGTTTCAAATTCGTCGCGGCTCTTGAAGGTGCCCTGCGAGAATCCGAGTTCCTGCGCTTCCTTGTCGGTCATGGTCAGAAGTTCGCCTTCTTTCACGAGAATCTTCGGGGCTCCCCAAAAAGCTTTGTCGGCGCTGTCGAGGACGCTGTACTTGGAGCCTTCGATAATGAGCGTAGTGTCGCGCTGAGATTTTTTACCCTTGTCGAGCGTGGCGGTGAGTTCAAGGACTTCGAGTTCCGGCGTTACGAAGGCGGAACTCAGGAGCTCCGGATAACCGTTACGCTGGGCAAGGTTTCTGAACTTGGCACGGAGCGGAGACTGGATTTTTTCGCCGACGATTTGCGGAGTGCCGTCACCACCTTGTACGATGGGGGCGCAGTCGCCAATCGTAGTGGCTTCGAGCATGTAAAGTTTTTGGCAGGCGAGCGCGATAAGACTGCCCGCACTGATCGCTTTCTTTTTTACGAGCGCGATAGTGGTTGGGCCTTTGACGGCCATAATGGTGTCCACTAGGTCGAAGGCTGCATCGAGGCGGCCGCCGAAGGTGTTGATTTCAAAGACGATGTAGTCCGGGTTTTCCTGGAGCGCGTCATCGATGGCGCGGGCGCAGAAATCGTACATCGACGGTTCTACGTCGCCTTCCAGCTTAATCCAGACGGCATGCTTTTTAGTTTCCTGGGTAATGACCGAATCGGTTGCCGTTTTGGCGGAATCGACCGGGGCGATTGATGTGGTGTCGGCGAAACAGAATGCCGCAAGCACCAAAAGGGTAGAAAAAATACGCTCAAACAACTTCATACCTTCAATATATGAAGATTTTAGCCCCCAAAGTGCGGATTTTTGCGAAATTTTGAGGGTTTTTAAAATTGCTTTAAATGATTTTGAGAACATTGTGAATTGTAAAATCTTCAAAAATATCAAATAAATATTGATTTTTGTATTGCTTTTGTTGGGTTTTGAGTGTATATTTTGAGAAGAAATTTGAGAACATTTTCAAAAGGGATGGATGAATATGGTTTCAACAGGTTCCAAAATGGTTTCTAGGGTGGCGCTTGGTGTTGCGTTGCTCGGATTTGCCGGGGCTTATGCCCAGGTGACGCTCAGCTCTGCCGAAGGCTGGCTCGAATCGGCATTTGCCGAATGGGCTTCTGACGGTTCGGACAGCTACAATGTTTACTATTCGGGCGCTGGCGCAAGCAATGTCAAGGTAGACGGCCAGCTCGTTCGCAAGTACGGCTCCAAGTACCGTGTCGACGTGGTCGGTCTCAAGGCCGGTAGCTACACGCTCAAGGTGGCCTCCGTCAAGGGCGGCAAAGAAGGTGCTTCGACGACTTCGAAGTCCCTGACCGTTAAGGCCCATGATCGCGCGGGCTTCGCTTTTAGCAACGGCCATGTTCCGGGTGCTTACAAGACCGATGGTACGCTCAAGAGCGGCGCCGTGGTTCTCTATGTGACCGAATCGACCAAGAATACCATCAAGCTTGATGTGGTGACGAGCAGCAAGGGTGCTGTAACGGAATGCGTGGGCCTCCAGAATATCTTGACGGCGTTCAAGAAGGGCTACGATACGCGTCCGCTTGCCATTCGCTTGATTGGCAACGTGACCGACCCCGAAGTGACCGACAAGGGCGACATCTTGATTGACATGGGCAAAAAGGAAGGTGGCGCCATGACGATCGAAGGTATCGGTAACGACGCTACGGCAAACGGCTGGGGCATTCGTATCAAGAACGCTTTCGATGTTGAAATCCGCAACATCGGTGTTATGAATGTCGATTCCGACGAAGGCGACAACATTGGCCTGCAGCAGGATAACCAGTACATTTGGGTGCACAACTGCGACTTCTTCTACGGCCATGCGGGTAGCGATAAGGACCAGGTCAAGGGCGATGGTGCCTTGGACTGCAAAAAGTCCACCTACGTGACCTTCAGCTACAACCACTTCTGGGATAACGGTAAGTCGAACTTACTCGGCCTTTCCGAAGGTACGACTGACGGTCTCTACATCACTTATCACCACAACTGGTACGACCATTCCGATAGCCGCCACCCGCGCGTGCGCTTCTACAGCGCCCATGTGTACAATAACTACTACGATGGCGTGGCCAAATACGGCGCCGGTTCTACGAAGGGCTCTTCCGTGTTTATGGAAGCGAACTACTTCCGTAATTGCAAGTACCCGATGATGACGTCTATGCAGGGAAGCGACGTGTATGCTGGCGGCACCACTCGCGATACCAAGAACAATCCGACATTCAGCAGCGAAGATGGCGGTACGATCAAGGCTTATAACAACCACATGGAAGGTTCTTACACGTTCATTCCGTATGGTGCAAGCAAGTATGTGCTCAAGGGCTCTGAAACGGCTGCTGGCTCCATCGATACCAAGGCCGACTTTGACGCCTACGTGGTTTCTAGCCGCAACGACAAGGTTCCGAATACGGTCAAGTCTTATGCCGGTGCGAATACCTACAACAACTTCGATACCGACAATTCCGTGATGTACAGCTACACGGCGGATTCTCCGGCGCAGGCCATGGCGAATGTGCGTGCCTATGCAGGCCGCGTGCAGGGTGGTGATTTCAAGTGGACCTTTGACAACTCGGTTGACGATGCCGCTTATGAAGTGAACCAGAAACTGAAAGACGCCCTGATGGCTTACAAGGGCAGCAACGGCGAAGTCATGGAATATGCAAGCTCCAGTTCTGTGGCGCCGGCATCCAGCAGTTCCGTGGAATCGAGCTCTTCTGAACAGTCTTCTAGCTCTGAGGCGAAGTCTTCAAGTTCCGAAGCCAAGTCCTCTAGCTCCGAAGAGGTTTCGTCTAGCTCTGAAAAGTCGAGCAGCTCTGAGGCTTCGAGCAGTTCTGTCGAAGAATCGTCTAGCAGCTCCGACACGACGCCCCAGGCGATTGCCGTTAAGATGCAGGTTGCTTCTCCGATGCGCTATATTGCAAGCGGTGCCCGCCTCGAAATTTTTGCTGAAAATGTCCGTCGTTTGGATATTTTCGCTGTCAATGGAAATGTCGTGAATCTCTCGACCGAAGCAGTATCTCAATCCAGCGTAGACTTGAGTAACCTTAAGCCGGGAGTTTACCTGGTGCGCCTGGTGGCGGGCGGCAAGGCCTACCAGCAGACGATCGTAAAGAAATAGAATGTAGCATAGTTCCGTTCAGGAAGTCAGAGGTGTTTGGTCCTGAACTGGAACTTTGTGTGGAGTAGCTCCCGGGCGTGCACGCCCGGGAGCTTTCAATTACTCTTGCCAAAAATCCCTACTTTTATTACCTTTCTGCACATGAACATGATTCTGGATCTACGACTTATTAACCTACTAGGACGTTGCGCTGGAGCGCAAGCCGGTTTTTAAGCATAGGTTCAAGACGATTTTAGAGTTTTAACCCAAGGATTTAAACCATAAGGCCCGCTCCAATGAGGATGCGGGTTCTTTTTTTAGGTCAAATTTCTATTTTTTGAACGTAAAAACGAACTTGAGCCTTGTTGGACAGGCAAGGAGATAAGGAAAAAATGAGCGAAAATACGAATGCAAGACAACCCTTCTTCTATGACGTAACACTGCGCGACGGTAACCAGGCGCTTCCGAAGCCCTGGAACAATGCGCAAAAGAAGGATGTTTATCTTCAGTTGCTCAAGCTGGGCGTGCAGGGTGCCGAAGTCGGTTTCCCGGCATCTTCTGAAATGGATTTTGAATCTTGTAAGGAACTCGCGCAGCTCACTGCGAAAATGGCCGAAGAAGGCGACGAAGTCGCGAAGCGCATCGTGGTCTCTGGCTTGGCCCGCTGTGTGGAAAGCGATATCCAGCGCTGTTGGGAAGCGGTGCAGTACGCTCCGCATCCGCGTATCCATACCTTCCTCGCCACAAGCCCGCTCTCGATGGAACATGTGCTGCACATGACGCCGGAACAGGTGAAGGAAAAGGCGGTGCATTGCGTGAAGTTTGCAAAGTCGCTCGTGGGTGACAAGGGTGATGTGGAATTCAGCGCTGAACATTTTGGCGACTGCCTCGAAAACATGGATTTCGTGATTGACGTGCTGAAGGCCGTGGTCGAAGCCGGCGCGACGACCATCAACCTGCCGAATACGGTCGAACGTTATCGTCCGTTCCTGTACGTGAATCAAATCAAGCAGGTGTACGAAGCCCTGCCGAAGAATATCACGATTTCTGTCCACTGCCACAACGACTTGGGTATGGCAACGGCTGCGACCGTCGAAAGTTTCTTCGTGGGTGCGACCCAGCTGGAAGTTGCCCTGAATGGTCTCGGTGAACGTTGCGGCAACACGAACTTCTACGAAGTCGCAGTCGCGCTGCATAACTCCGGCGTGAATACGGGCCTGCACATGGAGCGCATTTACGAAACGGCCATCCTGATTTCCCAGTGGTCGGGTATCAGTATTTACAGCCGCGCTCCGTTGATTGGCGCCGAAGCGATTGTGCACCGTAGCGGCATCCATCAGGATGGCGCCTCCAAGACGAAGGACATGAAGAAGGGCGCCTACCGCCCGATCGACTACTCGATTATCGGTCGTCACCAGAACGATTCGCTCAGCTTCACCAGCCAGAGTGGCCGTACCGCCGTTTATGAAATCATCACGAAGTTCGGCTACAAGATGTCTCTTGCCGAAGCCGCCGAACTGCAGCCGATTCTGAAGGCTTGCAGCGAAAAGGAAGGCGAACTGTCTGCCGAACGCGTGCTGGATGTGTTCCGCGAACATTTCGTGAATGTAAACGGCCGCCTGATTTTCAACAACATCGAAGTCGTGCCCGACGAAAACCGCTTTATCTTCCACTTCAAGAAGGATGGCGAATCTTTGGTGAAGTCCGTGACGGCCGAAGGCCCGATCGAGGCGGCCCTCATGCTCATGCGTGAAATCGGCATGCCGGTGGAACTCGTGAAGTACCGCCAGCTCGTTGTGCCCGAAAAGGATAAGATGTGGGCGGGCCGAGGCCTCAGCCGCATTGTGCTGAAGGCGAACAACGTTGAAGTCGAAGGCCGCGGTGTGTCGAGCGATACGCTCAAGGCAAACATGCGCGCTCTCTTCGGTGGCGTGAACCTGCTGTATAAGAAGGTGTAAAATTCTTTGCCGGGTATTTTTACCCGGCATTTTTTATGGGATGAAAATTAGGAGGTTGCATGCTTTTAATTGTAGCTCTTTTGCTTGCCGCAAGCTTTAGCTTTGCTACTGATTGGGTTGATGTTGCCGTAAAACCCAAACTCGTCGAATCTAGCGGAGATTCTTATTATGAGATTTCTTCTGCAAAGGAACTAGCTTGGTTTTCGAAAGAAGTCGCTTCTGGAAAAACGGGTATTAATGCCGTTTTGAAGAATGACATTGTTCTCTGGAATCCGGCTTCGGGTGATACCAACTATTGGAATCCGATTGGTCCTTCGGACTCGCTTGCCTTTGAGGGTACTTTTGACGGTAACGGAAAAACGGTTGCTGGAGCGCATTCTGTTTACGAAGAAAGAAACCTGGACACCTTGGTGAATGGCTTTTTCCGCTATGTGGGTGAGTCTGGAGTTGTGAAAAATTTGACGTTGAAACAGTCTTTTATTAAGACTGTTTACGCGGGTTCCGATACCATTACGGATACTTCTGCAGAAGACGCTGTAGCTCCTCAGTTGTATTCTGCGGTGGGAGGAATTGCAGGCTACAATAAGGGCTTGTTGCAGAATGTTTCGTTTGTCGGAGATTCTGTTGTTGCCGCGGGAGATTCCAAGGTTACTTCTGGTGCGAGAACCGGTAATATCTACATTGTCAACTATATCGCAGGCAATATCGCTGCTATAAATGATGGGGTTATTGACGGCTTTGAATCGGATGCGCAACTCAATGTCCGCAACAGAGGTATAATGAGCCTTAGCTTTAATATTGGCTATGCAGGCGGCGCTGTCGGTATAAATAGGGGCTCTGTCAAGAATGGAGTGAATCTCAAATATGTGAATTTGCCGAATATAGGCTTTGCTGGCGGTATTTGCGGCTATAATTATGGTTCTATCGAAAATGTTGAAAATAGGGGCATTGTCTATAATAACGAAGGTAGTGCGGGCGGTATTGCCTCATATAACTTGGGGACAATCAAAAGGGCTGTCATGACAACTTCGATAAGGGGCTCTGCGTCTTATACGACTTATGGTGGTGGCGTTACTGCGTATAACAATGGCTATATAACGGAAAGTGGAATGTTCCAGACGAAAAATTCGAACATCACGGTGAATAAAAATGCACAAGAATATCAGATGATGGGCGTGTCTATTTTGCCGGCGGAAGGAACGGCTGGCGGCGTTTCTGCGACGCAAGGCCCGCAGGGGGTTATAGAAAATTGTGGCGCGGCCGTATGGATCGTGGGTGTTGGTGTTTCATCGACTACCAAGTCAAGGAATATCTATGTCGGAGGTCTTGTGGGACTAGATTCTGGCTCTGTCATTGGATCCTATGCGGCAAATTCGAATCTTCTTCAAGGCGACAAATATAAGCCGATGTATTATATAGTGGATTCAACAAAAAAACACAGCTCGAACCATTATGATTCGACTTATCTGTCTGTTAAGTTTGATGACGAAAATGCGGGGTTTCCGACTTCGACGATGCGCTCCGCAAAGTATGCCTGGCTTTTAAATACCCAAATGGGGTCTGCAAAGAATAATGGTGTGTGGACCTACGATGATTGGTATCCGCTTATTGCAAATATGGATAAAATACCTACATATCGGGTTGTTCGCTATGTGAATGAAGCTGCTTATGATACGCTTTATACGAATTATCTGGGGCATGCTATTTGGAATGATCGTATTCCTGAAGGCGATAATGGAAAATCACTTGCTTATTGGGCTTATCGTAATGGGAACTCGTTTGCAAAAATTACTGATCAGCATATATTTAAAAGTGATACCAGTATTTACGCTGTTCTTGATGCAAAGGAAAACCTGGACTTTACGGTGACCTTCTTGGATTATAATGGTGTTGTTTTACAAGAATTAAAAAATATTCCTTATGGAACGGTTCCTCAATATTCTGGACCGGAATTATTCCGCGATTCTACTGGATTAATGCGTCGTTACACGTTCAAGGGGTGGAGCCCTGCTGTAACCGAAGTGCATTACAATCAGGTTTATAAGGCTCTTTACGATTCGACTTACAGAAAATACCAGGTTTCCTATAGTGCAGTTTGCCTTAATCGAGATTACAGTAGGCAGGATACTTCTATTTATGGAAATGAAGCGCATTTGTGTGGCCGCTATTATCCCGGCAGTTGCACGGATTCGTTAAATGAATATGTTTTTAAAGGCTGGAATGTAAATTGTGATTCGTTTGCCGTTCTTTCGGATACGACAATTTATGCCGTATATGATACGATTCCTTTGTCAAGCTCGTCTTCTGAAAAGATTAGTTCGAGTTCCTCTGTCGAAGAAAAAAGCTCCTCGTCGAAAACTGAAACGATTCAGCTGCCTTTGGCAAGCGTATCGCTGAAATACTCGGTGGAAAGAGGCTGGATCCATGTTTACGGGTTGACTGCTGGAGTGCCTGTGACGCTGTTTGATGTGCAGGGTAATCTGGTAAAGCGAGAAATGTCAACGGGTAGTAACTTATCTATTGCGCTTGAACGCCGAGGAATGTATATTTTGAGGTATATGGGAACAAGTTACAGGGTCTTTGTTCCTTAAACGAATAAATGCCTAGAGGTGGCTTATGCTCGAACAACTGAAACGCCCTTTCAAAAAACGCTACGATAAGGTCCGCTCTTATGCGGGGAACTTTGTCGGTCCTGTTAAGGAATCTGCGTCCAAGTTGTTCGCGATGTTCCCGAAGCTGGATGCCTTTGCTGGTTTAGAAGACCAGGCTGAACCTTCTGCTGATGGTGCCGTCGTTGAAGCCGAGGGTGCCGCAAAGCCTGGCCTGAAGGCAAGGCTCAAGGAATTCAAAGCCTCGCTCAAGGGACTCTCTGATTTTCAGAAGCTGATCCTCCTCACGATTGCGGTGGTACTCCCTGCGGGTATCTTTATTGCCGTGGTGCTTGCTGGTATTTTCCACAGACATAGAAAGTAATGCTTTCGTCTCGACTCCCCAAAGATCTGTCTCCATCGCCGTTCTTTGCTGAACTGGAACGCGCGAAGGCGTGCGCGAAAAAGGATGCTGCCGAGGGTGGTCTTTCGTTCATCGACATGACGGTTTCTTCGCCTGTGAAGGCGGGACTGCCGGTGGAGCTGGATGCCGCTGTCGATGAAGGCCGCGAGTCTTTTGGTTGCTGGAATCCGGACGCGGCTGGCTGGAAGTCGGCACGCGAAGCGGTGGTGGAGTATTACCGCGAACGCGGCGGAAACTTTACCGCGGGTCAGATTATTCTGACCGCAAGTACCAGCGAAGCTTACTCTGTTTTGTTCAAGACTTTCTGCGATCCTGGCGATGTAATTTTGACGCCGATGCCGGGATATCCGCTGCTTGATACGCTTGCTCAGTTGGAACATTTGGAATGCTCGCCTTATTTTCTGCAGCTGAAACGAGAGAAGTCTTCTTTTCGATTTGTGTTGGATTCCGACAGCTTGCTTGCTGCTCCGGAGAAAGCGAAAATCCTGCTGCTGGTTTCGCCGCATAACCCGACGGGCCATTGCGTATCCCGCGAAGAATGGAATGTGGCGGTCCGCTTCTGTGAAGACAACGACATGATTCTTGTGGTCGACGAAGTCTTCGGCGATTACGGCTTTTCGAACAAGGCCCAGCGCAGCTGGAAGTATGTATTAGGCGAGGAACAACTCTGGGATGCGGGCGGTAACGATCTCATCAATTTGCCGGAGAACGGCCCCAAGTGCCCGATATTCTGGCTGAATGGCTTAAGCAAGGCTGTCGGCTCGCCGCAACTCAAGCTCGGCTGGATGGCTTTCTATGCCCCGCGTGAACGCTTTGAAGAAATCCGCGCGGCTCTCGAATTTGTGGAAGACGCTTACTTGAGTGTGTCCGCTCCGGCGCAGGCGCTGGGTACGTCGCTGTTGCCCAAGGCCGCAGTCTACGAAGCACAAGTCAAGGAACGCTTGCTTGCAAATTGGCAGACGCTCCGCGAAGCTTTCCCGGCCAAGTATTGCCCCGAAGTTCTGGGCGGCTGGTATGCTGTCGTGCGCCTCGGCGAAGACGACGAGGAACTCACGCTTCGCTTGCTTAAGGAAAAACATGTACTGGTGCAGCCTGGATTCTTCTTCGATTTCGACGAAGACGGCTGGGTGGTGATTAGCTTGTTGCAAGAACCTGCGACTTTTAAGGAAGCGGTGCAGCGAATGAAAGAACTGCAATAGCAGTTTAGGGCTACAGGTGAGCCTTTAGCTTTTCGATAATTTCAGCTACATCGGTGAAGGCGCAGACGGGCAGGCTGATGGCGTGCTCCGAGGCCCACTCCGCTCCGGTCTGGTTTGCGGCCCATTCTTCTTCTGTCATCATCATTCCGCATACAGCGATGGGAACTTTAAAGCAGGGTTGCTCTTGCAGCGGGGCGGGGTAGTGGATGCAGTAGGGAATTTCGGCTGCTTTCAGCTTCTGAATAAAACTTTCGCGATTCTCGGCCAAAACCGTATACTGGGCGTAGGTGCACTTGCATCCGGTTTCGATTTTTTGCGGAACAATCTTTTGACCATCAGTGACGATGCAGTTGTATTCAGCGAAAAATTCGTCGTACTTGGCTGCATTTTGGCGCCTGACCACAAGTTCTTCGTCCAAGTGCTTGAGCTTGACTCTGAGAACCGCCGCCTGCAGTGCGTCGAGTCTGCTGTTCATACCGGCAATTTCGTGCTGGTAACGCCCGGCGCTCCCATGGTTTGCGATCATGCGGATCTTTTGGGCGAAGGCTTCGTTCGCGGTAAAGAGTGCGCCGCCGTCTCCGTAGCAGCCGAGTGGCTTGCTCGGGTAAAAGCTGGTAATGGCGATGTCTCCGAAGGTGCATGCCATCTGGCTGGTCCTGGCCCCGAATGCCTGGGCGCTGTCCTCGATAATCCAAAGCTTGTGTTTCGTTGCGATTTCGCGCAGTTCCTTGAAGGGGGCGCACTGGCCGAACAGGTTTACCGCAATAATGCCCTTGGTGCGCTTGCTGATCAGTTTTTTGACGCTTTTGGGGTCGATTTGCAGGGTTTCTCGGTCAATGTCGGCAAATTGGGGGATGCCGCCGAGAAGGGCGACGCATTCTGCGGGGGCGATAAAGGTAAAGTCGGGGACAATCACCTCGTCACCAGGGTGTAAATCCATGGTCATCAGGGCGATAGTGAGGGCGTCCGTGCCGCTGGCGCAGGTAATCGCGTGGGTGTTTTCGCCCAAATACTCCGAAAGTTCCTTTTCAAGTGCCTGTACCTGGGGGCCTCCTATGTAACAACCGCTATCCAACACCTCTCGTTCGGCTTTTTCGAGTTCAAAACGGTATTTTTCGCGTTGTGCAGTTAAATTTACAAAGGAAATCATGCGCCCAAAGATATAAATTTTTGCCCACCCCTTGAAAAATTTCCAATATTTACTAACTTTGAACCAACATTTTTAAGTAGGTTTTCACCCGGAGATAATAAGGTGCCTCAACACAAATCTTGCAAAAAGCGTCTGCTTCAGGCCGAAAAGGCCAATGCCATGAACCGTTCTACCCGTTCCGCTATCCGTACCGCCCTCAAGGCTGTCCGTAGCGCAACTTCTAAGGAAGAAGCCCTCAAGGCCATGCCGGCTCTGTTTAGCATGCTCGACAAGGCTGCTGCCAAGGGTCGTGCCGGTTTCTGCGCTAACCGCGTCGCTAACTACAAGGCCAAGGCCGCTAAGGTCGTTAACGGTCTCGCCTAATTAATCGCTAAGTCGATTTAGAGCGAATTTGAATAAGCCGATACACTGAGTGTGTCGGCTATTCGTGTATATTCATTTTTCTATATTTGTCTATGATGATGGATTCGATTAGGCTTTTTCTTGAAACTCGTTTTGGCGGAATCCTGGATCATTCCGTGATTCAGCGCCTGTTTATCGCGATGCTGCTTTTGGTGGCGGCGCGTCTTCTTTTGATTTTCTTGAAGTACGTCATTAGCCATGCTGAAAGTCGTGGGCTTGATTCTTCGGCCAAACCGCTGGTCTATTCGCTATTCTCGTACTGCATCTACATTGTTACTTTGTTGTTAGTGCTCCACGTGCTGGGCGTGAATACTGCTGGTATCGTGGCCTTGGTAGGTGCAGCGAGCTTGGCCGTCGGCCTCGCTCTGAAAGATGCCCTGGCAAACATTGCCTCAGGCTTGTTGCTGCTGTTCCTTCGCCCCTTTAAGGCTGGTGATTACATTGAATGCGGCAATATCAAGGGGAATATCATCGGAATCGGGCTCTTCAATACCACGCTCCGTACTTTGGATGGCCTCTACGTATCGTCCCCGAACACCTCTCTTTGGGGCCAGCCTATTGTGAATTTCAGTAAAAATCCGCTTCGCAGGCTCGAAATTACGGTCGGAATCGACTACGGGGACTCCCCGGAAAAGGCGCTTGACATTATGCGTGACGTAGTGGCCACTGAACCGCTCTTTATGCGTAAGCCGGAACCCCAGTTCTTTGTCTCGGGCCTCGAAGATAGCGCCGTGAATGTGACCTTTAGGGCCTGGACCCGTACGCAGGACTACTTCAACTTGCGCTGGAAGTATACGGCCGAGATTAAAAAGCGCTTTGCTGAAGAAAAAATTACGATTCCGTTCCCGCAGCGGGTTGTCCATTGGACAAATGCTCCGCAAATTTAAATTTTCGGACATATTCCGCCTTAGAATGTTAAAATCGCAGATTTTATGGTCTGCGATTTTATTTTTTTATTAGATTTAGGGACAGATATATCAAGGATGTGTAATGTCTTCGATAAACTTTGCTACACGAGAAATTAGTTGTAAAGTCGTTTACTACGGACCGGGCCTTAGTGGTAAGACCACCAATTTGCAGGTGATCCACCAGAAGATGCCCCAGGATAAGCGTACCGATATGGTGTCCCTTGCGACTGAAGGTGACCGTACGCTCTTTTTTGACTTTTTGCCGCTTAATTTAGGGGATATCAAGGGGTTCAAAACAAGGTTCCAGCTTTATACTGTTCCTGGTCAGGTCTATTATAACAGTACCCGTAAGCTTGTGCTTCGTGGTGTAGACGGCATTGTTTTTGTGGCGGACTCCCAGAGGTCCCGTCAGGCAGAAAACCTGGAAAGTTTGCAGAATTTGCGCCAGAACCTGCAGGATTACGGCATGGATCTGGATGATATGCCTTTTGTGCTTCAGTACAACAAGCGCGATATGGACAACGTGTTCACCCTTGATGAACTGAATGCCGAACTGAATCCGCGCAATGTGCCTTTCTTCCCGGCCACCGCCCACAACGGTAAGGGTGTGGTGACGACGCTTAAGACCATTGCCATGCTCGTGATTGAAAAGTTTAACGTGAAGCAGGGCTTCCTCCGCCAGGCAGCTGCCAATGTCGGTAATACCGGCGTGCACGATGTCTCGCTTACCAAGGAAGGTGTTTCGGTGAAGGCTTCCCAGCCCGCTGCCCCTGCAGCTCAGCCTGCGGCTCCCGCAGCAGCTCCCGCCCAGCCGGCCTCTCCGTTCCGTCGTATGCCGTCGTTTGCGGCAAAACCGCCTTCAGCGGCTCCTGCCCAGCCTTCGACTGCCGGCGCCGGTCTGTTCCAGAAAGGAGCGACTTCTTCGCCCTTTGGTCGTCCCCGCGCTGCCACCACGGTTCCGCGTATGCCGACTTTTGGCCGCGATGTAGCGAAACCCGCTGCCGATGCTGATGACGAAATTGAATTGCGTCCGTACGTACCTAAGAAGAAGTAATTTAACGAGGGTGCATAATGAGCGATTTTACCATTTATTCTGATGATGCCGCCAAGGTTCAGCGTTTAATGACTGCCTACCAGGCAAGCGTCAAGGCTGAATATATTGTTCTTTGCCATCGTGATGGATCGATTATTGCTGAAGTTGGTTCTTTAGGTATAGATGCAACTCCGCTTGCTGTGCTTAGCACGGCGTCTTTCGACTCCGCCCGTCAGGTGGGCCTGATGCTCGGTGGTGAAAATTTCCAGGCAGTATCTTTCACCGGTGAAAGCCGTTCCATCTACATTGCTCCTGTGGACCAGGCGCTCTTGTTGGTGCAGATTTTCCCGGGTTCCAAGCTTCCGAACCGCATCGAAGATTTCAACCGCCTGTTGGTCGAAAAGCTGGTCGATGCCGTGCCTGCATTTACGCAGAACACTAGCAGCCTGGTTCGTTAAACCTTTCATTTAGGACCGCCTCGTGACAAAGTTACCTCCGCTTCGCAACTTGCGGAAAACGACGATTGTCGTTATGGTGGTCTTTCTTGGCTTTTTGATTCACCGAATTGTGGTTGCCATGCATGGCGCCGAAACAATTTGGAATTCTGCCGATACGGAACTTTCCATGGCACAAAGCGTGGTCTGTAGCCATATTGTGAATGGATCTCCGTTCGGTGTCGACAGCGTGTTCGAAGAGGGCATGCGTCTTTATTATTACTCCACGGTTTCTTCGGCGTTGCAACTAGGGGATGACACCTTGATGCACATCTGGTTCAACGGTGCCGACACGGTGCAAAAGCTGGCCTGCGATATGACCCAGGACGTTTGCCTGACGACCATTGTGCCGAATCTTTTGAAACCGGGCGAGTGGAGTGTGGACTTGGTGGCGGGACGTAAACTGCTTTCGACCCGCCAGTTTATCGTAGAATCTAACGAAAGGTAGTTGGAATGTCCCGGCAGTTCTGGTTGGGACTTCTATTGCTTGCGGTATGCGCTTTCGGCATGGATATTGATTCCCTGCCGGTGTGGGATCCTTCCATTTTGGCCCGAGGGAATTCCTTTGATCAAAATGCGGATACCTCGGTTCGAAAAGATTCCCTTGAAACACACGGCTACAAGACGGTGCAGATTACCGTCGGCGATGGCGGTACCCAGGTGGATCAGGAACTCCGCCTTTCTATTATGGGGCGCCTCACGGATAGCGTGTACATTGACGCCTTGCTTTCTGACGTGGGGCGCCGTGCCGGAGACCAGACGACGGCGACTTTGCGTGAGGTGGACCAGATTTATTTTCGAGTGGAATCTCCGCATTACTTTTTGCATTTGGGCGACTTGACTTGGGTGGACTCTTCGATGGGTTTCACAGGAATGTCGCGAGCGTCCCTCGGTGCCATGGGCGGCGTACGTGGTGATTTCGGTGGCGGTTACGCACAGGTTCGCGGCGTTATCGGTACGGATGAAGTCCAGCATTTTACGAGAACGTTTAACGGTGTAAGTGGTCAGCAGCTGGGCTATTCGCTTGATGGTTACGGTAGCTTTATCGCGGTGGTGCCGCAGTCCGAAACGGTGTGGCTGAATGGGGTGCGCCTCACGCGGGGCCGTGATTATTTGGTGAATTACGCCGGTGGTATGCTGGATTTCAAGGGGGCTGTTCTCCCGAGCTTTGACGATGAAATTCGCGTGGAATATGACGCCTACGAAAACGACAACATCTACATGCTCAAGGGTGCGGCGGCAAGTTACAGACATCCGAACTTGTACCTGGATGTTTCTGGCTTTAGGCTTGAAAACGATGTAGACCGCCTTAAGCGCGGCGTATGGACCGATGATGATTATGCCTTGCTTAAGGCGGATCGTGGTGATGAATTTGTTCGTGATGATACTTTGCCTCCGCTGCATAGGCCCGACCGTACGGAGCGTATGAATGCCCGTATCCGTACGCAGTATAATCGGCAGCTTTATACTGATTTTGAGATGGCCTTTAACCGTACGGACACAAATATTGTGTCGAGCCATGTCGATGGCTCGTCGGGCAAGGCTTTCCGCTGGTTCGTGACGACGGATTCCACCCGTGATTTGACGCATTTTCCGCTGGCCATGTCCGTTTACGGAAACCGCGTGGAAGAGGGCTATGACATTTTGAAATATCCGGGCTCTGATTTGGACTGGAATCTTTACGGTCTGCGCGATAGCTGGGACTTGGCGTATACAGATACTTCTTTTTTGAACGATGACTTGCTGCATGATGAATTCACCTTGCGGGCGCGATTTGCAAAGGAATGGTTTGGAAGTGCACAATGGGGCTATCGCCGCAATGCCGATGAAGACTGGAATTCTTCTCGCGTAGAAATGGGCTTGCAGCACAGGAACCGCAATGCTATGGGAAATCTGGCATTGATTCGCGTGGCCAGTGTGCAGGAACAAGAAATGGAACGCTACCAGGGAACCTTGAATGGCGAATACCTACAGGGAATGGTGCGCCCGTTTGGTGCAGGCGATTTGCGGTACACAAGAATTGATGCCTTGGATTCCGACGTTCACGACGAAGTGGTTTACGGCAAATCTTCGAGCGGATTGGGAATTTATTTTAATCATGGCGAAATCCGTGAAAGCATGGGCGGGCGAATGGCAAAGCGTCGCGGCGATACCTACGGTGATGAATGGGCGGATTCCTTGTGGGCTTCTACTTGGGTGCAAGAGGCAAATTACAACAGCCGCTACTTTACGCTGTCGCACTTGTTGCAATACGAACGCATGCGCACAGATTCCTCGGAAAGCGAAAACAGTTGGCTGGGCAATTTGAATTCCCGCTTTGGCGGCGAGGAATTAGGCTGGCAGGGCAACGTTTCTTATAGATTGGGCCTGACGGAAGAACAAATCTATACGGCGGTCTACAAGGCGGTGGCGCCTGGAACGGGCGACGTGCGTTACGACAGCTTGACTTCTAGCTATATCGAGGGCGTGGACAATGGCGACTTCGTTTACGAGGGTATGGGCCGTAACGATTCCGTAGGTGCGGTGCTTTCTTCGGATGCCGCTTTTGATATCGAAATCCGCTTTAATCCGGGGCTTGTCTTTGGTGTGCGAGATGGTTTCTTGCGCGATGTGACCTTGGGCGGTTCTTATGAAGGCGAAGGTAGTGATACGACGGGCAAAAAAATCTACTTCCCGCCGGTGACAACGTCTCAGTTGCACGACATGACCTCGGGCCGCATGGCGGTGGAAGGCCTTGTGGATTGGCAACACCCTTCGGGTGTGTCGTTAGCTTATAAGCCGGGAGCCTCTTTTGATAAAAAGCTTTCTTCGATTTCATATTACGAAACGTCGTACTCGCATGAATTCGAGGCTGGCTACCGCATTAATTTGGACCATTTTGTGGGCGCCACTTTGCTGATTCAGGAAAATGAACTTTCGGCCATGCAGGAATGGAACTGGGATATTTACGACGGAACACTCCGTTATCGCTTCGACTTTTTGCAAGGCTTTTATGTACAGCCTCTAGGACGTTATCGTACCGGTGAAGGCTCCGATGGTTCCGGCCGCGAAGAAGGTGAATTTGAATCGAACCTTTGGGAGGGCGCTTTGCGTCTGGGCTACAGTCGTTTGAAAAAAGTGGAGTCGTACGCTAATTTCTCTGTGGTGCAGGTGGATAGTGACGGCGATATTATTCCTTACCAGGTGATGAACGGCTATAGCGATGGCCGTACGTATCGTTTTGAATTTTCGCTCTCGGTCGATTTGAATGACTTCTTGTCGATGGGTTGCAGTTACATTTTGCGGTTTGGCGATGCCGAAGAAAATATCTTCCAGAAGCTTAGCACCGAAGCGAGGGCGTACTTCTGATGTGGTTTAAGTGTCATCCTGAGCGCAGCGTAGCGAAGTCGAAGGATCTTTTGTTGATTCTAGTTTCTTTGCTTCTGCTTTGTGCGCATGCGTTTGCTGCAGATTGCCGTATTACATCGGTGCAGTGGCAGAGTGAACATGAGCCTTACGAAGAAACGCAGGTGCAGGCGTTGGTGGGTAAGTCTTGCGAAAGTTGGCCGCTTACGCGCGAACGTATTTTAGACTATTATGAAAATCGGGGGTTTCTTGCGGCGCACCTTGAGGGCTCGGTCGATTCTGCGGGAGTTCTTTCCCTGAAATTCAGCCGAGGTTCTGCTTGGGTGTGGGCAGATCCTGAAAATATGGATTCTTCGGGAAGTAAACTTGAGGTTTTCCGCAAGCAGACGGGTATTGTCGCCGGTGATCTTGTTTCGCCGCAAGATTTGGAACGCTCCGATATGAAGCTAGCGCGCCTTGGTTACTATAACCGCACGGCTCCGGTGCAAATGTTCCGTGACCCGGTGCGCAACCGCATTATTCCGGTGTATCATATGCAGGCGGCAGCCGTTTCCGAGGCGTACGCGCTTTTGACTTATTCCAGCGAAACCGATGTGTGGGAGGGAAACGTGAATGTGGCGCTCTACAACATTCTCGGAACCGCCCGTGACTTGCAAATCGAAGGTTATACAGGCGACGAAGCTCGCAGACTAGAAGGCTCGTACAAGGAACCGTGGATTTTTGGTACCGAATGGAATGTGATTGCCCGCGGTTACTTCGACGAAGATTCGTCGACTCGTGACGCCTACGGCGAACTCGGCATTTCGCGCGACATCGGCTTTGATTTTGCCGTGGGCGTGTTCCTCGGCGTTGGTAGCAACCGCAAAACTTCAACGTTTGAACTCTCTTATGTGTCGCTTGACCGCTTCGTGTTGCCGCGCTCGGGTACGCGCTTCGATGGCTCTGTTGTGTGGAATATGGATCGTCCCGATTCCTTGGATAATTACCTGAAGGCCTCGGCTAAATTCTCACGATATTTGCCGCTTTATGGCAATTGGATTACGCGCTTTAGCGGTGCCGCCGGTGGAATCTTCCCGACGGATGCGGACTTGGACCGTTTTGATTATTTCGCGCTGGGCGGCATGGATAGCTTCAAGGGCATGGATGTTCGCTTTATGCGAACTCGCGCCTACGGGTATTCCGAATTCGCGCTCCTGTGGCAAGACGGCTACGACTTGAGCATTGAGGCGTTCTACCAGCCGGGACTTTACCGTGCGTTTGTGCCGGATCATGGCTGGAAACGGGAACACGATTACGGTGTCGCCTTTACGCAGTATCGTGGCAACTGGAGCGTGAACCTGTACTACGCCCTCCGCAACGGCGAGAATTACCTCGACGGCATTATAGGTTTCGGACTAAAAACTTTATTTTAGGTGTGAGCTATGAGCTGCGAGGTCGGTCGCCTCCGGCTCCCTTTGAGTCAAAGTTTGGCAGCGCAGCTGCGATTATATAAGCTCAAAGGCACATTGTGCCGTCCTCATACCACAGAGTGCCTCTGGCACGAGCTCATTGCTAAATAGGAGTTTTGCTTTTCTCTCCAGCAATTTCCCTGACGAGTTTCGGCACGAGGTAGCCGGGCAACTTGGTGCGAATTTCTGCAATCAGCTTGCGAGCTTCGTCATCGCTCACTTCAAAGTGGGCAACCCCATTCGCATGGTCCAGCTGGTGCAAGTAGTAGGGGAGCACGCCCTGTTCAAAAAGTTTGCGGCATAAAGCGTTGAGCTTGGCGGCGTCATCGCTGATACCCCGCAGCAACACGCTCTGGTTCAAGAGCGTCCAACCGCTAAAGCGCAGTTGTGCAAAAACGGTTGCGGATTCTTCGTCAAGTTCGTCGGCGTGGTCCACATGTGACACCAGTACGCAGCTAAACCTTGCCGGCAGTTCGCGCAACAGTTCAAAATGCTGCATCACCAGGTCCGGGTGCATCACGGGGAGGCGCGTGTGGATGCGGAGTGTGGTGACCGAGGGGTGCATCGCAATCGCTTCAATCAGTTCGCGGAAGGCGCCGGGACCGAGAGTCAGCGGGTCGCCGCCCGAAAGAATCACTTCCCAAACGTCGGTGTGGGTATTGAGCCAGTGGCTCACCTGGCGTGCAACGTCGGGTGTGTTTTGGAAAGGGTAGTTCTTGCGGAAACAGAAGCGGCAACGGGCACCGCAGGTGGCGGTCGAGACAATCAAGGCGCGTTGGTCGTATTTCTGAATCACGCAGTCGGATTTCCCGGCCGGTAAATCGCCCACGGGGTCGTCTACAAATCCATCGACCTTCTTGAGTTCGTCTTTGGTCGGCAAAATTTCGCACAACAGGGCGGCGGGGTCGTTTGCCTTCTTGATCAGGTCGGCATAATGCCTAGAACAAAGGAACGGAAACTTCGGATTCAGGTCAAGATTGGCAAGTGCGGTCGTTTTGGCAATAGTTGTCGCCAAATCGGATCCCAAATAGTCCAAAAAGTCAGGGATTTGCGTAAAAACGGTAACGGGGCTTTCCATTATATTGCTAAATTTAGAATCAAAATCAACAAGAGGATAATATGGGTACTGTAAGCACCAACGAATTCCGCAAGAAACTTAAAATCATGGTTGATGGTCAGCCGTACGAAATCATTGAAAACCAGTTCGTGAAGCCGGGTAAGGGTCAGGCCTTTAACCGCGTTCGCATCAAGAACTTGGTGACTGGCCGCACCCTCGAACGCACCTGGAAGAGTGGCGATACGGTTGAAGAAGCCGACGTGACCTTCACTGAAATGACTTACCTCTACAACGACGGTTCTACCTGGTACTTCCTGAACAACGAAACTCAGGAAACCGAAGAAATCGCTAAGGAAGCCCTCAATGGCTGCGAAGTTTGGCTCCTCGATGGCGCTACTGTCGAAGTCACTTGGTGGAAGGACCCGAAGACTCAGGCAACGCTTCCGATCGAAGTGATTCCGCCTACCTTCGTTGACCTCATGATCATCGACGCTCCTCCGGCAGTCCAGGGCAACACCAGCGGTAACGTGATGCGTGAATGCACCGTCGAAACCGGCGCTAAGGTGATGATCCCGCTCTTCATCGAAAACAACACCAAGATCCGCGTGGATACCCGCGACGGTTCTTACCTCGAAAGAGCTAAGTAAGCTTTAAAAAGATTTCAGAAATGCTCCTGGCTTCGGCTGGGAGCTTTCTTTGTTTGTAGGGGAGGGGTACCCCGCAATGCCCCGGTATTGTTGAATAAATTTATAGATTTAAAGGCGAAAATCTTTACAAGGGGGTTGTTATATGGTTCTAAAGAAATTGGCTAATGTATTAGTAACGACTGCGGCAATCGCTTGCCTGCTATTCCTTGTCGCCTGCGATGACGATGGCAGTTCTTCCCCTGTCACCCCGAGCGACAATGACGTGTCCAGTAGTAGCATTGATTCGGCGAAGTCCTCTTCCAGCGTTAAGAAAGAATCTAGTAGTAGCGTTGCCACGGCAAATTCTTCCTCGAGTGCAGTCGAAGAGTCCAGCAGTAGCATTGACTCAGCGAAATCTTCCTCTTCTGTCACTCAGAGTTCTTCGTCCTCTGATATAAGCGTCGTTGAAGAGTCCAGCAGTAGCATTGCCTTGGAAAATTCCTCATCCTCTCTCATGAGTTCTTCCTCCGTCATTCCGAGCAGTAGTGGGGAATCCAGTAGCAGCGCTGGAGAGGCTGCTTCTAGCAGCTCATCTGTTGAATTGAATTGTTCTGCTCTTTTAGAGGATGAGTTTGGCTGGGATTGGAATATTCCTAAGGAGTGTCGCTTTAACCCGAATATAACCTACGGCACCATGACGGACAGCCGCGACAAGAAGGTGTACAAGACCATAAAGATTGGTGGCCAGACCTGGATGGCGGAGAACCTGAATTACTTTGACAAAACCCTTAATGATCGCAGTTGGTGTTTCGGAGCTTCGGATAGTACCACTACGGCAAATTGTGCCGTGGCAGGTCGCCTTTACACCTGGTCGGCGGCAATCGATTCGGCCAAACTTTATAATGATAAGTCTATAGATTGCGGTCACCGCAAGACCTGTACTTTGCCCGATACAGTGTATGGTGTTTGCCCGCCGGGCTGGCACTTGCCGACACGAGCTGAATGGGACGCCTTGATTACTGAAGTGGGCGGGTCAGATGCCGGTAAAGTTCTCAAGTCGCAGACGGGCTGGTTCGATAATTACGGTGGTACGGATGACGTGGGCTTTACCGGGCTCCCTGTTGGCATAAGGAACTACGATGGTGACGCCTTCGACGACGATGCCTTCGAAACCCGCTTCTGGAGTGCTACTGAGTACAGCAGCTACGGCGCGTACTACATGGATTTGTTCACCAGCGATGATGCGTCCGTGAACACTGGCAACAAGCACTACGGGTTCTCTGTTCGCTGTCTCCAGAACTAGCTGTTAACGCGAAATAATTAGCGCAAAGAATTTCTGAAGACCCGGGCGACTTCGTCGGGGTCTTCGCTTTTTAGCCAGCTGAGAGTTTCGGTGCCGCGGTAGCTCCAGCCGAAAATGTTGTCGATGCCGGCCTTGCGGCTTTCTTCGACGGCGATAGCGAGATCATTTTCGCGGCCCGCTTCAATCTGGTATGCCTTGATCCACATCTGCACGGCCTTGCCGTACTTGGTGGCGACATCCACAAGCTTCTTGGCGGTTTCGGCGTATTTTTCGCGGACCCATTCTTCGGTCGCTCCCTTTTCCCAGTACGGGTCAGATGCGACTTCGTCGACGCTTTCGAGGCTTGCCACGCGGCCCCAGTCGTCGAGGCCTGCGGGGAACCACGGCGGAAGCATGCACACGCAGTTGCGCTTGCCGCGGGCGTGAACATCTTCTGTCATTTCTTTCAGAAAATCAATGAGCGAATCCTCACGGAATATTTTCACGTCTTCGGTGAGTTCGGTGGGCATGTTGTACCCGAATTGCTTGCGGAACTTGGCCTGGCATTTTTCACAACGACAACTCCAGTTGCTAAGGCCGCCCTTCTCGAAATAGAAATGCGGCTCGTCCCAGAAAATCGTGCTCACCTTCGTAGCGCAAACAGATTCAATCCACTTGTGCATGTAAGCGCGGAATTCCGGATGGTTCGGGCAGGCGGCTACCTTGGGCTTGCCGTCGAGTGCCACCTGGCATAAGTCATGGTTCCTTGCGGTGAGTTCCGAATAAGCCTCGCCGCCAAACACGCGGCCGACACCCCACGGATTCACGTAGACTGTCAGACCGAGCTCTGCAGACTGGTCCACGATATCCTTCATGGTGCCGTAGTAATATTGTTCGTCTTCTTCGCTCCAAGTGTGGAGAACCGCGTTAAAACCGGCCGCCTTGATGTCTTGCATATCGGCAAGAACATGCTTGGGCGAACGCACGCCAAAATAACTTACGCCTTTAATCATGCGTAGAATTTAGTATTTAGAGAGAGCTAGTTGTTTGCCCATTGGGGCGATCCGCTCTTGAGCAACACCTGTTCGAGCGTGCTATACCATTCGTCTTCACTCACGGGTTTGCGGACCCAGTAATAATTTTCGTCGCACTGGGGGAGCGGCATGTTGTCGGGCACCAGTTCCACGATCCACGATTCAGGAATACCATCGTGCAGGAGCTTGCTGAACTTGAGGTTCTGTTCGTGCGGGCGATCTGCGTGGTCGAGAATGATAAGTGCGGGGGACTGTCCGATAATCAGGGCCGATTCCAGGAGGTTCGTTGCGTCTTCGATTGAATTGCAAGTGTACATGGTGGAATCTTCTGCCAAATCGCCGTGCTCCAAAAGCCAACGGAATGTCCATTGACTGAGGCGGTCTAAGCTACCGGGGGAGGACGGAGCGATGAAGAAAATGTGTCCCATGGCCTAAAAGATAGGTAATTCTCCCAAATTGTGGATAGATTTTTTCGCCTTTTTCAAAAAATATTTTTTGTCCAAAAGAAACACTCTACTTATCAACAATTTACTACCAAACTGTTAATTTCGATTTTTTTTAAAAGCTCAAGCGGGAATATTTGTGAATAAAAAAGTGGCTCCTGCGAGTCATATTTTTTATTATACTTCCTACCATCTACTTCATACTGTCTACTAAATCATGTTTCCTAACCTAGGCGAATTCAATTTTATTCAGGCCCTTTTGAAGGGCTCCGCCGACTTTAAAAAAGAACCTCCCGTAACAAGAGGATGGCTCGGCGTGGGCGACGATTGTGCTCAATTTGACGGTTGGCTCGTGACCAAGGATTTGTCGGTCGAAAACACGCATTTCAGGTTGGATTGGTCAACGCCGGAACAGGCGGTCGAAAAGCATATCGTTTCAAACGTGTCCGATATTTCTGCCATGGGTGGAATCCCGCGCTTTGCGGTTCTCGGGCTTTGCATCAATAAGAACTGGTCCCTAGAAACCCGTACCCGCGTGCAGACCGCGATTTCACAGGGTTTTGCCAAGCGTGGCATCGCGCTGATTGGCGGTGACACGGTCGTGGGCGATGTGGGAATGTTTTCGACAACGCTCTTGGGCTTGCTTGAAAATGAAAATTCGAAACCGCTGTTGCGCTCGGCGGTAAAACCGGGCGATAAGTTGTACGTGAACGGGACGCTTGGTAAATCGGATGCGGGTCTTTGGCTGTTGATGAACCACCCTGAAGCCAAGGATGAATTCCCGACGCTGGTGGAATACCACCTGTCGCCCAAGATTTGCGAACGGGCGGGGGCGGAACTTTTGCGCTTGGGGGCCTTTGGGGCGTGCATGGACATTAGTGACGGGCTTTCGTCGGAACTGAACCATTTGGCTCTATCTTCGAATGTGAGTTTGCAAATTGACGAGCAAAAACTCCCGATTGACCCCGAAGTTTTGCGATTGTGCGCAAAATATGGCCAAAATCCCCTAAATTTTGCATTAAATGGCGGAGAAGAATACGAACTTCTATTTGCAAATTCTAGCCCAAAAAGTATATTTATGAAAAATACCCAATTGGGCGAGGTGTGCGAAATTGGATATGCTGCGGAAAAATCCGTTGGCGACCCAGTGAACATGCTTTGCAAAAATGGAGAAAAAATGCCCGTTCAACCGCGGGCGTGGTCGCATTTATGATAAATAGCAATAAGATGAACTTGGGCCAGCTTCTGCTTCGTCAAGGCGTATTGGACGAAGACCAGTTGGCGCATGCCATGGCCGAACACAAGCGTACCGGTCTTATGCTCAGTAAGATCCTGGTGCGCTTGGGAATGGTGAGCGAAGAAACGCTGACGAACATTCTCGGTTCGCAAATGCAGTCCTCGACCAAGATGCGTATCGGTGAGATGCTCCTTGCTCAGGGTTACATTACCCAGGAGCAGTTGGACAAGGCTCTAGAAACGCAGAAGACTTCGGGCAAGCGTCTAGGGCGTACCCTGGTGGACTTGGGCTTCATGCCCGAGGAACGCTTGATCGAAATTCTTTCGAGACAGTTCGAAGTTCCGTACGTAAAGCTTGAAAACTTCAATATTGACCCGGAAGCCTATACCTTCTTGCCCGAAGACATGTGTAAGCAGTACAAGGTGCTTCCCTTGTTCGTGCAGAAGGGCGAAGACGACCGCCGCCAGGTCCGTTCCGTGATGACCATTGCCATGACGGACCCCACGAACATGCGCACGATCAGCATCGTGAAGTTCAAGGTCCGTATGGATGTCGACATCGTGATGGCTTCCGAAGCCGACGTGATGAAGGCGATTGAACGCGTCTTTGCGGGTCACAGTGATAGTGGCAACGAAGAATCTCTTGCTGAACTTATTGGAGAATCTAAAGAAGGCGAAGAACTGGAAACCGTGGAACGCGGTCAGGGCAACAGCGACGAACCTGAACTTTCTGACGAAGAAGGCCGCGCTGTGGTGAAAATCGTGACCACGTTGATCCACGAAGCCATTGCCCGTAAGGCATCTGATATTCACCTGGAACCGCAGGAAACGTTCCTTAAGCTGCGTTACCGTATTGACGGTGACCTGCAGGTGATGTCCCCGATTCCGGCACGTTTGATGCCGCAGATTCTTTCGCGTATTAAGCTCCTTTCGAAGATGGATATTGCTGAAAAGCGTAAACCCTTGGATGGTCGTTTTACCGTGCGTTACAAGGGTTCCGAAGTTGACCTTCGTGTGAGCTCGTTCCCGATTTCTCTGCGTAAGCGCGGCGTTTGCGAAAAAATCGTTATGCGTATTTTGAACCCGAATTCCGGTCAGTTCCCGCTGAAGGATATGGGTTTTGACCCGCGCGTGCTCAAGCAGTTTATTGATGCGATTAATGCTCCTAACGGTATTGTGCTGGTGACCGGTCCTACCGGTTCCGGTAAGTCTACCACGCTTTATGCTTCTATTCGAGAAATTTTGGATTCCACGATTAACATCTCTACGATGGAAGACCCGGTGGAATTGAATATTGATGGTGTGAACCAAGGTCAGATCAACAACGCCGCAGGCTTTACCTTTGCGGCGGGCATTCGCGCCCTGCTGCGTCAGGACCCGGATGTGATTATGATCGGTGAAATGCGTGACCAAGAAACTTCGTCCATGGCTATTGAAGCTGCTTTAACGGGTCACTTGGTCTTCAGTACGCTCCATACCAACGACGCCGCCGGTGCATTCCCGCGTTTGCTCGAAATGGGTCTGGAACCGTTCCTTGTGTCTACCGCTATCAAGGGTGTGCTGGCACAGCGTCTTGTGCGCCGCATCTGTAAGTATTGTAAGGAACCTGTTGAAATTTCGCAGGCCATGCGTGACGAATTCCACTTGAGCCCCGACATGCAGTTCTACCACGGCAAGGGTTGCGACAAGTGTGAAGGCTCGGGCTACAAGGGCCGTTGCGGTATTTACGAATTCCTGGTGCCGAACGAAACGGTGCGTAACCTGATTATCAAGCGTTCTTCGGGCGACGTGATTAAGCGTGCTGCCATGCAGGAATGCGGCATGATTACGCTGCGTATGGATGGTATCCAGAAGGCTCTCGACGGTCACACGACGCTTGAACAGGCTATCGGTGCTTCTACGTCGGATGATTAGTTTGCTGATTTATGCAAAACGGGTGTTCCAATTTTGGAACACCCGTTTTTTGTTGATGCTTATTTGACTATTAGAAGCCGAGCATTACGCCGACGGACGGAACGATGCTAAAGTTTCCTGAATCGTCATCGGAATAGGTTTCGGAAAGGGTGAAGTCGCCCTTTTCATAATTGACGGAGCTGCTTGATTCGGAAGCGGCAATCCATCTGGCACTGAGGCTTGCATATATGCCGGCATGGTCAGAAACTTTCTTGAAGGCCAAGGCTTCGATGCCTCCGATATAACCACCGACGGTTTGGCTAAAGTATTTTTTGACTTTGCCGAGATCCTTGTGGTCGAATTCCTTCTTGTCGCTTTCAAATCTTGCCTTTTCGTAACCAAAAGTGGCGAGTAAGGATAAGCTAATTGGTTCGTTAACACCGAAGGTGTAACCGATGCCGAAATTGAATAGGGAATAGCTACCGCTTTGCCATTCATCGTCAGAATCATCAAACTTGAGATCGTTGGAAACAGCTCCGTTTTCGTCTACGTTTAATGCGACCGTGAGACCGGTACGAGTCATTCCGATGTAGTTGATGTTGAGACCGTAACCGATAACGTCAAAGTGTCTATCGTTGATATTGTATCTAGAAACCGGGACTGCAAAGCCGAGGCCAAGCATGCTAAACCATTTCTTCTCGGCTGGGGCTGCTTGCGGTGTTGCTTCGGGGGCTTCGGCGACAGCCGGTTCTTGTTCGGATGCTGTTGCGACGACGGCAGAGGCTTCTTGTGCAAATGCGGCAGAGCCGAGTAATAGTGCTGCAGTCAAAAAGACATGCATTTTTTTCATTTTATTTTCTCCTGATAGGTCTATAATTTGATGTATGCAAATGTAGTTAAAATGTCTTGAAAATGTATGAAATCTTCAAACGGCTTTCAGTTGTGGAAATTTTTGCTATATTGCACATCTGTGTATTAAAAGGGACCCCCATGGCGAATATTGTAGATAATGCTGTTTTAGATAGAGAATTGAACCCGGAACAGGCCGCGGCGGCTAAAAAGATTGATGGACCGATGCTGATTTTGGCGGGTGCCGGTTCGGGAAAAACGCGTTGCATTACCTATAAGATTGCTCACCTTGTTTCGCAGTATAACGTGGAACCGGACCGCATTCTGGCGGTGACCTTTACGAACAAGGCCGCTCGCGAAATGAAGTCGCGTATCCAGAAGTTGCTTGCGACCAACATGAATTTTGCCTGGATGGGAACGTTCCATTCCGTGTGCTTGCGCCTTTTGAAGCTTTGCCTTTCCAAGCAGTCCGTGCTTGATGCTTTGGGAGGCAAGTGGTACGACGGCAATTTCTCGATTTACGATGATGACGACCAGAAAAGGCTCCTGAAAGAAATTATGAAGGAGCAGGTGGGCGATAACTTTGAACCCTCCGAAGTCAAGAAAATGCATGGGGCGATTTCAAAGTACAAGAACACGATTTTGTATCGTGGAAAAGCCGCTCAGCTGCAGACTCCCGATGTCGCGCAGGATTTGGCGAACTTTCCGGATGAAGTCCTTCGTGCGAAAATCTATGCTGAATACCAGAAGCGCCTCAAGGAATCTAATGCCATGGACTTTGATGACCTGTTGTTCAACACGGTCTACATGCTGCAAAAAATTCCCAATTTGGCTTCGCAGCTGGCACAACGTTTTCGTTATGTGGTGGTGGACGAATATCAGGACACGAACGACGTTCAGTATGAACTCTTGAAGTTGCTTATCAACGAAAACAAGAACGTGACGGTGGTGGGTGACGATGACCAGAGTATTTACGGCTGGCGTGGCGCTAATATCAAGATTATCCGTAACTTTCATCGCGACTTTGCTCCGGTGACGATTGTCAAGCTCGAACGCAACTACCGCTCCACGGCCAACATCGTGAAGGGCGCTGGTTCTGTGATTGCGCACAATATTCGCCCGCAAGAAATGCAGAAGAACGTATTCTCTAAAGAAGACGCTGGCGAACTCATTCATGTGCGCCACTTTATGGATGACCGCTCCGAAGCATCTACCATTGCAGACACGATTGCAAAGGCTGGTGAAGATTTCTACGCCAAGACGGCTGTGTTCTACCGCACCAACGCGCAGTCCCGCGCCTTGGAAAAGGCGCTGAATGACCGCCGTATACCGTCGGTCATTTTTGGCGGCATGCGATTCTGGGACCGTAAAGAAATCAAGGATGTGCTCGCATACTTGCGCCTGCTCGCTAACGAAAAAGACGATGCCGCCTACCTGCGCGTGATTAACACGCCTCCGCGTGCAATCGGCAAGACTACCGTTGAAAACATTCTCGAACGTGAACGCAACGGTGAAGGCTCCTTCTGGGACAACTTGCTCGCCGAAGTCAACAGCGGAAGCCGCTCGGCGATTAAGCTCAAGGGCTTTACGGACTTGGTGCAGAGCTGGAAGGCTTTGCTTGCCGCAGGCGAAACACCGCTCCCGATTTTGGCTGAAAAGATTATTACCGATGTGGGATATAAGGAATTCCTGCGCAAAGAAGACGAACTCACCGCAGACGAACGCATCGGTAACTTGGATGAAATGGTGAACGCCATCCGCGAATTTGACGAAGAACATCCGGGTGCAACGCTCGATGCCTTCTTGCAGGATATTTCGCTTTTGACCGATGCCGACAAGAAGGTGGACAATTCCAAGGGCCAGGTGACGCTCATGACGATTCACATGGCGAAGGGCTTGGAATTCAACACTGTGCATATCGCCGGCTGCGACGAAGAAATCTTCCCGCTCATTCGTGCGTCGTCTACCATGTCCGGCGCCGAGATGAACGAGCAGATGGAAGAAGAACGCCGCCTGTTCTACGTGGGCTGTACCCGCGCCGAAAAGAAGTTGTACCTGTACCACGCGGAACGTCGCTTCTTCCAGGGCAACATTCGTCCGTTCGCTCCGTCCAGGTTCCTTAAGGAATTGGATCCGTCGGTAGTCGACTTTACGCCTTGCACTGATTTCGGCTTTGGCGGTAACGACTTCAATCAGGATTTCGGCGGCTCGTCGGGTTTCTCGCGTCCGCCGCGTCCGAACATTCCGTCTTACCCGCGTAGGCCTTCGGGTAGTTTCGGTGGTAGTTCTTCGCGCCCGAATAATTTCGGTTCGCACGGGTTCAGCCGTCCTTCGATTCCGAACTCCGTCAAGAAGAATGACAAGCACATCGTTTACCGCAACCCGGTGAAGGTGGCCGCCCCTGTCAAGCCGGCAGAACCTTCGGGACCGCGCGTCGTCTACGATGAATTCAGCGAGAATCCGTACCATCCGGGTGTACGTGTGCGCCATATGAAATATGGCGTTGGTACTATTGTGAAGTGCTACGGTACTGGCGATAATGCCCGTGTGGACGTGCGTTTTGGTAACGATCCGACCATTCGTACGATTATTTTGAAGTATGCGGCGCTGCAAATAGTGGGCTAAGGCGCATTTAGCAACTCTGAGTTGCTTTTTCGTCGAAATTATTTGCTATTTTGTTGCCGTAAGAAAAGAGGTTTTATGCTCGAACGTGAAGAAGTTTTGAAACTCGCGAAGCTTTCTAGGCTTGAAGTCGCCGAAGAAGATATCGAATCCGTGAAGGGTCACTTGGACAAGATGCTCAACCACCTTGAAGCTCTCAAGGCTTTGAACCTTTCCGACGTGGAACCGATGACCGCTGTCGAAAACGGCGCCACGATTCTCCGCGAAGACGTGCCCGTGCAGGGATTCTCGCTCGAAAAGGCCTTCATGAATGCTCCGGCAGTGGAAAATGACCACTTCGCCATTCCGAAGGTGATCGGCGGCTAATCTTTAGCCCATGACTGTTCATTGCATAGTGCCTGCCCGCATGGGTTCAAGCCGATTTCCGGGCAAACCCTTGATCAAGATCGCAGGCAAAGAAATGATAGTGCGCACCCTAGAGCGTGCGCTTTTGGCCGAATGTTTTGACCGCATTGTGTGCGCGACCGATTCCGAAGAAATTGCAGACGTGGTTTCTCGGGCGGGTTTTGAATTTATTTTGACTCCGGATGCCGCTACCGGTTCTGACCGAGTCGCCTTTGCGGCGCGGGCCTTGAATTTGGACCTGGTGGTGAACTTGCAGGGGGACGAACCCTTGGTGGAACCTTCTGTGTTGTGCGATGTGGCATCGGCCCTCGAAAAGCACCCTGATGAATGGGTGACGGTCGCGTGCCCCTTGAATCCTGCCGAGGCGGAACTCAAGACGGTGGTCAAGGTTTTGGTGAAAGACGATTACGCGGTGGACTTTACCCGGTCGGTAGCGAATGAGGACGCTGCCCGCTGGTTCCAGCACCAGGGAATCTACGCTTATTCCAGGGTGTGCCGCGATGAATTTTCGTCTTTGCCACAGACTGAAGTTGAAAAGGAACGCTCCTTGGAGCAGATGCGTATTCTGGGCAAACGCCCCATTCGCATTGTCCAGAGCAAGTACTCTTCGATTTCGGTGGATGTCCCTTCAGACGTGAATGCGGTGGAGGTGGCGCTTAAAAAGCCCTTTGGTCGAGGATAACCAACGGAGGTTATCCTATGAATGCACCTGAAAAAAACGTAGTCCGATTGGCACTATGCCTTTTGGTCATTGGAATCATTGTCCGGGTTCTCCCGTGGGGACTCCCGTCGATCGAGAGCTTTGAGGTGGGCGAGTCATTCTTCGTGGCGAACGAAGCCCCCATGGCAGCGAGTCGGGACTCCGTTGCCGTAGATAGTCTGCAAATGTCAAAAAGTGACAATAGATTTGAAGGCGAACCGAAAAAAGAGCGAAAATCGGCCAAAAAAGTGAACCTTCCGGTACATATCAATTCGGCTTCGATCGATGAACTTTGTGCCCTAAATGGGGTCGGTCCGAAGCTTGCCGAGAAGATTTTGGCCACCAGAAATGCCCTCGGACCCTTCAAAACCCCCGAAGATTTGCAAAAAGTGCCTGGAATTGGCAAGAAAAAAATGGAAAAGCTCCTTTTAGGGGTAATTTTTGATTAGTTTTAGAGTGTAGTTTTTTTCATAAGTCGTTGATAATATGAGTGATACGAAGATTTACATGGGTATAGAAACGGGGGACGCTTCTCTGAAAGTCGCCCTTTTGGACGCGGCTGAACGCCGTGTTTTGAAGACGGCAGTCCTCGAAACGGAAACTGCTCCCCTTGACGATGTCTATGCTTTTGAAACCGTCCTCCAAGGATGGATGGATTTCAACCAGATTGAATCCGTCGATGCCGTTTCGGTGGCGATTCCCGCATTTAGATCGATTGTTCGCCAAATCTTTGTTCCGGCCGAAGCTACAAAGAATGTCGATGACTATGTAAAGTGGTACGTTTCGCTGATTACCAATGCCGATGCCAATGCGTATATAATTGATTACAAAATCATGAGTGGCGACCCGGAACTCGGCTACACGATTATGCTGATTGCCGTCCGCGAACAGTGGGTCGATAATTTACGTAAAGGCTTCCGTAACAAGATGTTAGCTCCTAAGGCCATGGACGTGGACGTGCTTTCGCTCATGAACCTGATGGACTTTGCCGAAAATGTGTCCGAACTGACATGTATAGTCAAGGCTGACTATGCTGGTGTGACCTTGCTTTGGCTTACCAAGGACAACCTGCATGCGCTCCGCTGCGTGTCCACGCTTTCTTTGGTGAACAACACCAAGGAAGAAGCTTACCAGATTTTGGCTAGGGAAATTGCCGAACAAATCTCTATTGCCCAGCAGGAAAATGCCTCTGTTTCGACCAAGGCGATTCGTCTGTGCGGTGAAATGGCTAGCGATATGCTGTTTGTGGAAGATGTTCGTGCAAAGCTTTCCGACTACCAGCTTAGCTTGATGGATTCTTTCTCTAACTTGAGGCTCCCGATCGAAGAAGAAGATTCTGCTGCCGTGCTTTCTTGCGCAGGTGCTATCGGTGCTGCCTTGAATGTGATGGAGGGTGTATGATTCATTTGAACTTGATTGACGCCGCCGAACGCTTGGTCGAAGTCGAAAATGTGGCTCCGGTCAACGAGACTAGCGTCAAGGAACTGCAGAAGAAGTCTCGCAAGAAGGCTTTGACGGTTCTTGTGGCGGCTCTGTTTGTGTTTGTTGCATTCAGCTGCTTCTTGAGTGTTGCGGGTGTTCCGCAGCCGTTGCAGGGCTTGTTGCCGCCTCCTTATTTGGAATTGATTGGTGCCGAAGACCCGACTCGTTCGGCTCTTGCGATCGGTGCCGGACAGCGCACCTCCGCCGGTGGTTCGCTCGAAGCGGAAGCCGCCGCTGCTGCTGCTTTGATCCGTCAGCGTGAAAACGTGACGGTGAAGCAGGTGGTGGGCGAAATCAATCCGCAGGCTCTGTTCAACAACAAGCGTACGGACTACAGCAGCTACCTGCCGCTCGAAAAGATTTCGTACCAGAAGGCCTCTGTCGGTCAGTTCTTGACATTCTTGAATACCGCAACGCCTGACGATGTGGGCTTCTCGGATTGTATCTTCCAGGCTCCGAACTACTTCTACGTGCGTGGTGTTGCCGCCAATCCGGTGTCCCAGAAGTCCTTCTTGGATCGCTTGCGCGCCGTGAGTGCGGACTTCAGAACTCCGCCGCTGCCTGAAAATGCTCCGGCAACGGACATTACCGCTTTCGGTATGTTCAACGTGAACAACGTAAATTTGAATGCCGTTTCGTCTTTTGTTCCGACTTCCGAAGTGAATGGCGAAATCAAGTCGATGAAGGCTTTGGCTGCCACTCAGAAGGTGCAGTTCAGTGGACTTGAAAAGCCCGTGATTGAAGAATACGGTGTCTACAAGCGCTACACTATTAAGGCTACGACTACGGCTGACTTTGCCGAGCTGAATGCCTTTGTGACGGCCTTTGTGGGATCGCCTTCTCGCATCGGTATTCGTAACATCGAAATGAAACTTGCCAAGAAGGATATGTTCACCACGATCCTTTTTGAAATGTTCGTTATCAAGCAATAGTCCCGATGCCTATTCGCATTACTGGCGGACTCATGCGGGGTAGGAATGTTCCTTCCCCGGATACTTCCAAGACAAGACCGACTGCTTCCCGTACCAGGGAAGCTCTCTTCAACATTTTGCAAGGTGTTGAAAATTTCCGCGTACTGGATTTGTTTGCGGGCACGGGCATTATGGGAATCGAAGCGTTGAGCCGCGGTGCAGCTAGCGTCGTGGCTGTTGAAATGGCGCATGCCCAGGCTAGACTCGTGTTGCAGGCGTACAAGGCTTTGTCTCTGGAATCGAAACTTAATTTGTTAGAAAAGAACGCCCTAACGCTTGACAAGGAAACTTTGTGCGCCAGCGAATGCTTTGACTTGATTTATGCGGACCCTCCGTTCAAGGATATGGATTATCCTGATTTGCGCCCTTATTGGGAATGGCTGAATCCAGGTGGTGTCGCTGTGTTCGAAGCTCCGAGTCGCAATTTGCCCGCTTGGGTCAAGGATGCCGACGAGGCTGGCAAGGTGCAAGTCCGCCGCTACGGCGAATCCTCGCTGGTGATCTATAGAAAGTAGACGGTAGGAAGTAGACAGTTTTTCTTGAATATAACTTCGTACTTCCTACTTCTCACTTCCTACTTTTCTAAATTGTAAGCATGAAGAAAATCGCCGTTTTCGCCGGGTCGTTCGATCCGTTTACCTTAGGTCACCTCGATATCGTGAAGCGCGCCTCTGCGCTGTTCGATGAATTGTGGGTGGTCATCTTCGAGAATACTTCTAAGAAGTATATGTACGATGAAGGAACTCGAATGCAGATGATTCAGAAAGCGGTCAAAGGCTTGAAGAATGTGAAGGTGGACTGTGCTGCAGGGCTTACGGTCGACTATATGAAAATGGTGAAGGCGACGTACCTGGTGCGCGGAATCCGTGGCGCTGCCGACGTGGAATACGAACAGTCCATTGCCTGGAACAACAAGGTGCTTTACCCTGAATGCGAAACGATCTTCTTGTCCAGCTCTCCGGAACATTTGAATGTCTCCAGTACCGTAGTTCGCGAACTCTTGAAAGTGGGCGTTGCAAAGGGTGCCAACGGGAAAAAAATACTCGCTAAATATGTCCCCGCTACAGAAATCCCTTTACTAACCACCAACCACTAACCACTGTCTACTTCCTACTTCCTACTTCCTACTAACCATGAGACCTTTCAGATTTTTACCTAAAGTTTTGCGAACCTTGCTGATAATTAATGCAGTTGTGTTTGGACTTGCGTTTATCGGTGGTAAGATTCTAGGTTTGCATTTGAACCTGCCTGGCTACGGTTACGGCAGCCTTGCTGAATACATTGCCTACTTTGGTGCCTTCTGGCCGTTTGCGCCGGAACAGGCTTGGCGCTTTGTGTCGTACATGTTCATCCATGTGGATTTCTGGCATTTCCTGTTCAATATGCTCATGCTCTGGATGTTCGGTAGCGATGTGGCCGACATGATGGGCTCCAAGCATTTTACGGGAATGTATTTCTTCTGTGGAATTTTTGCGGCTGTCTTTAGCCTGGTCATGTACTGGATTGGCATGACGAATGCTCCGATTATCGGTGCTTCAGGCGCCCTCATGGGAATCTTTGTGGCGTACTACAAGTTCTTCCCGAACCGCATGCTTTTGATGTTCTTCTTCTTCCCGATGCGAATCAAGTACGCCATGTGGTTCATGGTGGCCGTGGATGTGTTCATGGCTCATTCGGGCGATGGTGTGGCCCACCTCGCTCACTTGGGTGGTGTCGTAGGTGGTTTCCTTTACATGCACTTTTACGAACGCGGCTTTGGTAACCTCGGCAAGGCATTTGCAAAAATGCGTGGCCCGAAGTTTACGGTACATCCGGGAGGCCGTTCCGAAAACGAGTCTCGTGCGGAATCGAAATCCGATTCTGATGCTATCGAAGGTGAAGTTTTTTATGTGGACGAAAACAAGCGAATGGATGAAATCCTCAAGAAAGTCAATCGCGAGGGAATCAATTCGCTGAATGAGTCTGAACGTCAATTCTTACTACAGGCGAGCGAAAAGTTGCGCCGCCGCAGAGGAGGCTTCTAATGAAGAAAGTTTTAGGTATGGGCGCAGCCCTCGTTGATATTTTGGCCAATGTGGATGACGCTTGGATTGAAGCCCAGGGTGTGCAGAAGGGTGGCATGAATATGGTGGACTGGCCCCAGATGGAAAAGTTCCTGGGCGCACTCAAGAATCCGCTGCGCGTGCCGGGTGGCTCTACCTGCAATACCATGGTGGGTCTTTCTCGCCTGGGTGGCAAGGCCGCCTTTATCTCGAAGATTGGCAACGACGAACTCGGTAACATTTTCAAGAAGCACTTGCAAGACAATGGTGTGGAATCGAAGCTCGGCTTGAGCGATGCCGCTACCGGTTGCGTTTTCAGCGCCGTGACGCCCGATGCCCAGCGTTCCATGTGGACTTATCTGGGCGCCTCCGATTTCTTGGGCAGCGACGACTTTGTGCCGGCTCTTTACGACGGCGTTGGCTTGCTGTATGCCGAAGGCTACCGTGCCTTTAACGCAGATTGTTTCAAGAAGTCCTTTACCTTGGCCCGCAGCCTGGGTGTAGAAACCGCTCTCGATTTTAGCAGCTTTGGCGTGGTGGAAGCCTGCCGCAAGCTTTTTGATGAACTCTTTGCCGAAGGAATGATCGATATCATTATCGCGAACGAAGACGAAGCTTATGCTTATGCCGGCGTCAAGGAAGAAGCCGCTCTCGATGTCCTCGCCAAGAAGGCGAAGGTCGCCGTGGTGAAAATCGGCAAGCGCGGTGCCCTGATTGCCAAGGACGGCAAGGTGGTGCATGTGCAGGCTGGCCCTGCCAAGGCTATCGATACTACCGGTGCAGGCGACTTGTGGGCATCGGGATTCCTTTATGGCTACATGAACGGCTGGGATATGGAACGTTCTGGAAATCTCGGAAGCGTCGTTTCTAACGAAGTGGTCCAGGTGATGGGCGCCCAGATTCCGGAAGACGGCTGGAAGCGAATTTTAGCGGCTCGCGGCTAATTTAAGTCCCTTTTTTGAACAGTAGAACAGGCTAAAAAGAATTTTTGGCCTGTTTTCCTTTTTTTCACTTTGCATAATTGTAAAGAAAAATTATATTTAGGTGAAAGTGGAGGTTTAACATGATGAAACGCATTCTTTGCTTGATAATGGTTGCAATGGCGTTTTCTTTCGCTCAAGAAGAAACCTATATCCGCAATATTTGCGATACGCTGGGTGCAAAGAAAGTGGAATTGCAGTTGCAACAGATTGAAGAAACGATGTGGTATGGTTCGAAAAATCTGTCCAAAGCGGATTCCGTCAAGAAGACGGTCTACAAGGACTATCTGGATGTAAAACCGTACAAGAATAAATTCAATGGTGCCACAAAGCTTCCGGTGTCCATAACGGCGAGTTGTGTAGAAAGTCAACGCAATTTATTCCAGTATGCGATATGGTCTGACTTGCAATGGTCGCTAGTCAATAATGACAATGATTACGCAACCATGATCATGGATGCAAACCAGTTCTCCTTCAAGGGTTATGATGCAACGAATTCCTTCAATATCATTGCCATTAAAAAGGGGAGCCTTCCCCAAAACAATTCTTTCTCCACTAATGATTTGATGGTTTCAAAAACGTTTGAATTCAGTTTTGACTGGTGGTATTCAATTGCCTTCTATTTTGTAGGAACTAAGTATTCTTATGCTTCCGTTGTAGCCTTGGACTCCTTGACGGCGGCGAATACATCGGTGAATGGCCTAGATGTACCGGATTCGGTTTCGAAGGTCCAGTTACAGATACTCCATGGGGTGCTGGTGGATCCGAATAAGAATCTGCCGGCGTCGTCTAGCAGCGTTGCGTCTTCTTCGTCTGAAGAACAGTCTTCTAGCAGCGAAGTTTCTAGTTCGTCTGTAGAAGCATCGAGTTCTTCTGAACAATCGAGCTCGTCTGAAGTAGAATCTAGTTCTTCGGAGCATACGACGGTAATTGGCCGCTTGGTGAACTCTCCGCGTGCATTCAAGGCTCGCGAAATCCGCAGGCTTGACGGTTCCAAAATCAAGGCCGGTGAAGTTCTTGTGCCTGGCGTGTATTACGTGAAGGGCGCGGACGGTCGATGGAAAAAACAGGTTGAATTGCCGTAAGATTTTGATCGCCTAAAATTCTTTTACAGCGAGTTCCTGGCCGCGTTTGCCAGGAACTTGTCTTTTTTTTGTATATTTAACGGCATGATGCGTTTGATTAAAATTCTTGCGATTACCTTTTTGTTCTGTGGTTCAATGGCACTAGCCGAAGAACCTGCTGTAGCTTCTCAGGCATCGACTGCAGAAACCGAATTGAAACAGGAAATTGCTGTACGCGATAGCGTCATGCAAGAACAGGGAAACGCCTGCTCCGTTGAAAAGGATTCCTTGCGGGCTGTTATCGAAACCGAAAAAGCGAAAAGCGAAAATTGGGAAAAGAGTTACAACGTCATTAAGAAAGACAATGAAACGTGTGCCCAGATGTTGAGTACGTCTATTGGCGTGAATGTCAATAAGAAAGAAAAAGAAGATAACGACCGCCGTGCAGCCGCATTGGCAACATCGTCTTCGTTCTTGGGCGGTATCGGCATTGGCCTTTTGATCATGTGGCTGATTATGAAGTAATCGGGCTTGAGGAGCGAATGAATAAAGTTGTATTGAGTGCATGCCTGCTTTTGAGCGCAGGCTTTTGTTTTGCGAAAAACGCAGTGCCTGCTGGACCCTTCCAGTGGGGGCATACGCTAAAACCGCTTTCTACCTTGTCCATGAAAACGGCTGAAATTTCGGCGTATATGCCAGCCAAGAAAAAGCTGTTTGTGGTTGGCGATGCCAATGTAATCGAGGTGGTGGACTTGGCGAATCCTGGACTTCCGAAAAAGATTGCGGAAGTGAGTATTCCGGGGAACGCCTCTAGCGTGACGGTCCATGGGGACTTGGTCGCGGTCAGCATGCTTGAAATAGAAGAATGGCGCAATGGCCAGGTGCAGGTGATGCGTTATACCGATGATCTCGAAGTGCTTGGATTGTACACGGTTTGCAGCCAGCCGGACATGATCAAGTTTACGCCCGATGGCAAGAACTTGCTGGTGGCTTGTGAAGGTTCGCCTAGCACGGATTTTGCAGTTGACCCCGACGGCGGAATCGCATTCTTGTCTGTAGCCAAGGCTGATGCCGAATCGTGGAAGACGGCGGAACTTACGGTGGCCGGCTTTGACCATCTCGATACGAATGCGCTGAAGAAGGCTGGCGTGCGCGCTCCTGGAAATCAGGGCTTTTTGAAGTCGCTGGAACCGGAATACATTACGGTGTCTGACGATTCCAAATTGGCGTGGGTGAGCCTGCAAGAAAATAACGCCATGGCAATTATTGATGTGCCGGCAAAGAAAATCAAGAAGGTGTTTTCGCTTGGCTTTGTGGATCATTCCAGAAATGGCTTTGCAATTGACGCCGTAAGCGATGGAAAGATTGATATCAAGAATTATTACCCGCTGCGTGGTTTGCGCCAGCCCGATGGCATTGCCGCGTTCATGGCAGGTGATAGGCACTTTGTGCTGACTGCAAACGAAGGCGCTCCTGTCAATGATTACAAGGCTTGGACCGATGTGACGAATGTGCCGGAACTTGTGGCACAGGGCCGTTTGGATGAAGCCGTGTTTACTGAAAAGATGACGGCGGACTTGAAGGATCTTTCGGTCAGTGCGCTGGAACGTTGCGATGAGGGCAAGTATCGCACCCACAATGGCAAGTGCCCATATGCTTATACTTTCGGTTCCCGCTCCGTGAGCATTTTCGATGGCGAAACCGGTAAAGTGATTTGGGATTCCGGTGAAATGTTCGAACGTGTCTTGGCAAAGATTGCGCCGGAATACTTCAATTGGAATTCTAAGAAGGGCAAGGCCAAAATGGATAAGCGCAGTTCGGATAAGGGCTGTGAACCCGAAAACGTGACCGTGGGCGAAGTGGGTGCCCGTCGCTATGCTTTTGCTGGCTTGGAACGTACCAGTGGTATTGCCGTTTTCGACATTACGGAACCGATGGCGCCGCAGTTGGTGGATTACTATTTGGATCCGCTGGATCGTGGGCCTGAAGGCGTCCTCTTTATTCCCGCCGAACAAAGCCCGATGAACGGCCAAGCTTTGCTCGTTGTCGGTTACGAATACAGCAAGACGCTGACGATTTATACGATTAAATAACGGATTCGGGCCACGGGTGCTTGGGATAGCGGCCGCGCAATTCCTTACGCACCTCGGCGTAGGTGTTCTGCCAGAAGCCAGTCAAGTCCCAAGTTTTTTGAATGGTGCGGAAGTTCGGTGCGAGAATGTCGTACCGGACTTTTAATTTGCCGTCGGCAATCTTGTGTTCGCCACGGAGTTGCATCAAATCTTCGATGCGGGCCGAAATTTCTACCAGAACGCCTTCGATGCTTTGCACCGATTTTCCGTCGTCGGTGACGGCGACTTCTTGGTAGCTGTAGCGGGCGCGTTTACCGTTCGGGAGCATGTAATGGTCGGGGAATGTCTTGCCGAGCCATTGCAGCATGGACTTGCCGAAATAATCTTCGACGATACTGCGGTAACGGTCTTCGTTGATATCGCGGAGCAGGAACTTGCCGCTTGCGAATTCGTCGAAGATGAGTTCCATATCTTCTTCGTTGAATTCGGGGAGGCCGTATTCGGGGTAAAGCTTAGCGGCTAGGCGCATCTTGATCAGTTGCGTCTGAACAACGTCGGTCAGGAATCTGCCGCTCCAGTTTTCTTTCTCGATTTTTTCGCGCCAGGCGTCGACGGTGAGTTTCTTGAGTTCTTCGAGAACTTTAGGCGAGGCCTCTTGCGTGAGAATTTCTTTGCGGGAAAGTTCGGTGGTAGAACCGTCGGCGTTTTCGGATTCGCTGATTTCGACTCCGATGAATCTTTCTTGGCCGCTGCGCCACAGAAGCTCGTAGCGGGTCCTGGCGTTGCTTCCGCCGAGCATGTCTTGCGAAATGGGCGCGTAAAGGTTCACCTTGAGTTCCGACTTGGTCGTGCCGGTGCGGAGCATGCTGAGCGCGAGAATCGCGTAAGGCGGTTCTGCAACTTGCAGGCGAATCACATTCTGGTTGGCGAGCTTGTAGGCGTTTCCGCTCGGAGTCGCAAGCCTGTCGGGGAATGCCTTGAGGAGACTTTGGGTGACGAGGTTTGAGGTCGGAGCTTCGCCCCTTTGAGGTGTGGGGTTTGCAAGCTGGTTGCGGTAGTCACGCAGCTGTCTAAGTGTGAACGAAACTTCTCGCGGAACATCCCTGTTCTTGGACAACGTATCGCTTGCAAGCGTTAGAATATCGTAGGCGACTTTTGCCTTCTGCAAGAATTCGGTGCCAGAGTGAATCCAGGCGAGTGCTGCGAGGAGCAGGTCGGGGAGGTCTGCTTTGCTTTGGGCCGATGCGAGGAGCAGCGCGAGCGGAATGCTTGAGATGGGCGTGCGGATGGCCTTGAGGCCGAGTTCGGTGATGGCGCCGTCTTGGAGCATCCCGAATTTCTGAAGCAGCGCCGTCGCCGTCTTTTCTCGCGCTTCCGGAATCGCTGTCGGCAACTCGATCTTTGCGATACTCTCGTCTCTCGTCTGTAGCGAGCCTGCGAGCGTTCTTTCGTCTGTGTTCTCTAACGCTGCTTTCTGCAACAGCAATTCCGAGGGCTCTATTTGCAGAACCTCGGGCACGATCCCTTGGGGCATACGCTTTTCGGATTCTTCACTCCAGAGGCGTATGGCACAACCATTCTGCGTACGGCCGCTACGGCCGCTGCGCTGAATGGCATTTTGCATAGAAATGGGGAGCGTGCGCAGTACATTTACTTTTTCACTGTCGTCATACAGGCTGACGCGTTCGATGCCGCTGTCGACAACGCCTGTCACGTTCGGCACGGTGATAGAAGTTTCGGCGATGTTCGTCGTGAAAATCACGCGCGGGCGTTCGGTGACTTCAAATATGCGGTCTTGCGTTTCGCGGTCCTGTCCGCCGTAGATCTCCAGGAATTCGGCGCAGTTCTGTCCGAGGGCTTCGGCGGCGGCGGTGTGGCAGCGGGCGATTTCTGCTTTGCCCGGTAAGAATACCAGCGTGGTCTGCCAGATGTTGTTGCGGTATAATGTGCGGAGCGCCCGCACCACTTCGGCGTCAAGTCCAACGCCTGAAACAAGCGATGTCCCCGTGGCCGGAGTCTGGTTGATAATCTGGACGGGGTAGAGCGGGTGGCCCAAGCTCAGGCATTTTACATTGAGGGCGTTTTCCAACTCATCGCGGTTGAGTGCTGCCGACATCACTGCTATACGAGGCCGTTCGGCTCCCCTAAAAAACGCAAACAGCAAGTCCATGTCAGCCTTGCGTTCGTGGTATTCGTCAAAGACAATCCAGTCGGCGTCCAGTTTGCCGTGCAGCAACTCCTGCAGAAAGTTACCGTAGGTCTGAAAGAGAATGCGCGTGTCTGCGCTTTTGCAACTGTCTTGCCTGAACTGGTAGCCGACTGTCTTTCCGCAGCTTTCACCGTGGAGTTTTGCCGAGAACTGCGCAAGCGCAAGTGCAGCAATGCGGCGGGGCTGCAATACGACCACGCGGCCTTTGCAGTGCTTGCTTAAAAAGTAGGGGATGAATAGCGACTTGCCCGAACCGGTCGGCGCTTCAATCAATAAATTGCGAGAAGCCGCTATCGCGGCTTCCAGTTTGCCTTCTTCTTCGGCGAGTGCTAAATCTTTGTAATTCATATTGAGGCGTGAGGTCGCTCCCCTAACGGGTCGCGCTTTGCGCCGTGCTCGCTACTACCTTGGGAACTTGAGCTTTTCGCCGGTGGCAACGTCGTTGTAAGGCTTCTTGCCTTCGTGGAACTTCTGGTTGATTACCAGGTTGTCGATACGGCGACGCAGGCCCTGTTCGGTCTTGCAGAAGAAGTAGGCGACCTTGTTGGTGCCGGGCACCAGGAACATGGCGAGCTTGTACTTCTGAGACACGGCGCGGCGGAAGAACTTGAGGTCTTCTTTCTTGGGCACCACGAGGTGGGAACCTTCCTTGACTTCGCAAATCATGTCGGCATCGGCCAAAAGGGCGCGAGACTTCTGCTTGAGAGCGGCAAAGTTCGGTTCGGTGTTCTTCTTGATGGTCTCAAGGCTGAAAGCACCACCGCCTTCCTTAAGAGCCTTGCGGACTCCACGGAATGCAAATACGCCCATAACGATGAGAAACAAGGCTACAAGGTACGGCCAATAGTTGGCGAGAAAATCTAACATAAAAACCTCTTTTCTTTACGAAAGAAAATATAGAAAAATAAATGATTTATGCGGGAGGGGACCCGGCTCGGAGTTGCGAAGGCCGCACGGTCCCCTCCCTGCACCCTCCCCTTCCTTGGCCGACGCTTTTTTAAGGAGGCAAGCTTTTCTATATTCGTGACTGTGATAAGTCTTTTGAAAAGAGTTTTTTTTACATGTGCTGTAACGGCGCTTTTTTCGGGCACAGCCTTTGCTGATGTTGCGGCTTGTCCTGAAGGCTCGGTCATTTCGTCGATTTCGTACGAAGGGCTAGAGCATACGAAGGCTCGCGTGGTGGAACGAGAGCTCTTGAACAAGGCGGGGGAGCCGTTCTCTGCCGAAAAGTTCGATCTTGAAAAACGCCGCCTGCAAGACTTGGACTTGTTTACCGATGTGTCGGTAGATTGTAATGGTGGAAATCTGAAATACTCTTTCGTCGAAATCTTCCGTTGGATTCCTGCCCCTGCAGGTAAGACGACCGAGCGCGACGGGCTCATGATTGGCCTTGCTCTTGCAAACCTCAATGTGCTTGGCGAAGATATCCGTGCCGAAGTTCAGTACCGCACCTCTTCTGAACGGTTCCTGGATAACAACGAGTATGCCTTTTATGCAAGTTCTCCTTACTTGTTCGGGCTTCCGCTCGGCTGGAATTTTGAGTTCCTGCGTACCGACAGTTACGATGACATTCGCGATTACCAAGATGACAGCTGGCTGATTGATTTGGATTTGGACTATCAACTGCTGCCGCACCTTTCTATTTTAGGCACGGTCGCGTATCGCGAATTGGAAAAAGCGGTGTTCACGTTCGATGAAGACTCTGCTGAATTATGGGAATATGGCCTTGGCTTTGCCTTTGATTTCCGTGATACCAAGATTGATACCCGCAAGGGTGTCTATTATGAATACATGCTTACGCATGTGAAGCAATTAGACCGGATTGCTATCTGTGGCGGCAGCTGTTACACCGAAGGCGAAGACTATTGGGAACTTTTGAACGATGCCCGCGCTTACTATCCAGTTGGTCGTTTTGTGACGGGGGCGACGGCGCTCGTGCGTTACCGTCCGGGTGAAGTGTACCGCTTCGACTATTTTTCGCATGGCGGCGTGAATTCTTATCGTGGCCGTTATGGCGATTCAAAGCGCCTGGGCGTACACGAAGCCTTGCTCAACCTCGAAGAACGCTTTATTCTGTTGGATCGTCAGCCGGCGAGTATCGCGGGCGTGAATTTCTTCTATGGAGTGCAATTGGTGGCGGGTCTCGACGGAAGCCTTATTTGGAATTCGGGGCGCCCCGGTTGGGATGATTACGAAGGTGCCGTCTATGGCGGTATTCATCTGGTGGTTCCCGCTGTTGACCGTCTGCGTTTTGAAGTGGGATACAGCCCCGACAGGGGAGAACCTAAATACTTCTTTGGCATGATAGAAAAGGTGTCTACGTCGCGCTGGCGTGGCAGATAACCAATTCCGACGTAAATAAAGTAAACAACCCTTTACAAATTTTGGATAAATACTAAATTAGGACTCATATTTATAATAAAAAGGTAATATGGGCTCAGCGTGGGCCTTTTGGAGTATAAATGGCAATTAACTATCTAGACCTTCCTATCGGTAAGAAGTACCCTTATGAAGTAGATTGTGTCGTCGAAATCGGCAAAGACACGAACCTCAAGTATGAATATGACGAACGCCTGCACGTGTTCCGTCTGGACCGCTGCTTGCTCAGCTCCATGAGCTATCCTTGTACTTACGGCTTTATTCCCAGCACTAAGGCTGACGATGGCGACGCTATCGATATGCTGATTTATAGCCCCGCCTCCATGATGACGGGTACGGTTTGCACCTGCCGCGTCATTGGTGCGCTTGACATGACCGATGGCGGTCGCAAGGACTATAAGGTTTTGGGCGTTCCGGTTTTCAACCCGCGCCCCATCAGGGACATCACCGACGTGGACCAGATGTTCCTGCGCATTACGCGTAACTTTTTCCAGAACTACAAGGAACTGGAAGGTAAGGATGTGCAGATTGGTGAATGGCAGAACGCCGACTTCGCCCGCGAAAAGGTGATTGCCGCTCACAAGGCTTATTTCCAGATGCAGGTGCAAGTTCCTGAAACTTGCTACCAGGAACCGGAAAGCCTCGACCACCTTCCGCCTGACGAATTGATTTAAAAAAACGCCGCTTTTTAGCGGCGTCTTTCAATTAAAAGCATCTTACTTTCACCGGCAGTGCGTCGGTGATTTTTGTTTTGACGCTTTCCAGGAATTCCTTGGGCAGAGGTTCTACTCCCTTAAGCAAGGTGTCGCGGATAACCGTGTACAGCTGGACTTCAACAAGGTGGTCCGGATTTGCGGAATGGATGGCGGCCAAATTTTCGATGTAGCGTTCGATTTCCTGTTCGCTCGGAATTTCGCCTTGCAAATCGCAGAGCATGGTCTGGATGCAGAGCGGGTAAAGGTTGATGGCCTTGGTTAGGTTGTCTAGAATCTTGGCCAAGTGCAGGGGAGAACGATTCACCTTCTTGAACCATTCTTCGGTGCCGGCGTCAAGCTTTGCCCAAATTTCACCATTGCTTTCGAGCAATTGGGCAAGCCCCTGTTGAACGGATTCCGCTTCAATGTGACTTGCGTTGGTGATCAGGCGTAATTTAAAGTCACCGAGTTTAGGGGCGAATTCCTTTTGGATTTCACGCATGCGGCGGCAAACTTCGGGGAATTCCTTGACGATGGTGGATTCTCCGTCGCCCGAAAGGCAAATATCCTTCAAAAGCTTGTTTTGCTCAGGAACATTCTTGTAGGCGTCGCATTTGGCAAATTCGCCAGAGGCGTAATAGGCGAGGAATGCACGGAGTTCGCGTTCCACAGCGTCAATATCGACGGGAATGCGCTTGTGGCCTTCTTGCGGGCCGCTCTGGCAGTAGGCACAGGAAAAGGAACAGTGGTGATCCGGATTCAAATTGACGCCTAAAGAAAGCCCGCCTGCGCGGCGGCTAATCACTGGGTACACCCAAGTGTTGTTTTCCCATTCGCGGGGGTGGCTGCTCCACGCAGCGATTAATGCTTTTTCCTGTTCATTCATGCCGCCAAATATAGTAATCCGAGTTATAGTCTGTACCTATATGCCGTTAGAGCGAAAAATTAGAACGTCCAACTGTCTACCGCCTACTTCCTACTTCCTACTTTTTACTACTTTTCCTACATGCAATTTGTATTAAAGTCCGCTTTGATTGCGCTTACGCTTGTCGGAGTTGCTTTTGCCGACGGCATTAAACCCGAGGCTTTGGCGAAAGATGGCGCTATCACTCGAGATAGGCATCTCACCGAGATCCGCGATGTGATGCGTGGTGGCCGTGGCGGTCACATCGACTTCGGTTTTTACTATACGCCGAGTCGTGAACAGCTGCCTCTTGAAAGTGAGTACGGTGAACACGACGGCTTTGCGTTCAATCAGCATTTTGCGGGCTTTGGCGCCGGTGAAGTCGCCAAGAACCGCCACATGGGTGCGCTCCTTTGGTTTGACCGCTCCGGTTGGGATGGCGAAGACTTTCTCCTGCTTCCGCACTATGGTGATTTCGGTATCCAGCGCTCCATTGTCACATGGGGTTTGACCTTTACCGATGCCAAGATGGATTGGACGTTTGCGGCAGGTATGCAGCACCAAAATTTGGAACACCGCGGCAAGATTTACCCTTACGAAAAGGATTCCCTAGCTTATAGTTGGGCTCACTTGCGCTTTAGCAAATTCAGTGCCCAGGCCAATTTCTTCCGTACGGACTGGCGCTTGTTCCGGTTCTCGCTGGATTTGGAAAGCCGCTCTATTTACGGAGGCAAAAAGTCGGGACCGTTGACTTATTTGCCGAACGTATCGCTTGCCATGTACAATGAGGACGACGAGAGCGATGTTGATTCCATGCGCGTCACTTGGGAACAGAACTTGTATGCCCAGCAGCTTTATGCCGAAGTCGCGATTGACTTGAACGATACCTGGTTCCACAGTGCGGCTCTCAAGTTTTATCCGGATCCGTCCCGCATGATCGGTTTTGAAGCGACTTGCTTGAACCGTGTCAAAAAGAAACGCATTTCCGATGACTTGGTTGAAGAAGAAAGCGACTTGTTGTGGGGTGGTGCAATTGACTTGCTGTTTGCCCGCTTCGCCTACAATGCCGCTTACGATTACGACAACTTCTTTGGCGCGAAGGGCACCTTCCTTGTGGAATTCAAGTTTAACTTGACGACTGTTGATGGCTGGCTGTTCAACCGCGGTGCTGCCCGTAGCGCACCGATGGAAACCGATATTATCAAGCAGTCCGATAAAAAGTCAAGCTCCAACGAAATTACTCCGATAGGTTCTGGTAAAGGCGCTCCCAAGACGATTGAAGCCAAGGGAATCCGCTACGAAAAGACTCAACCTGCAGCAAGTACAGAAGGAGGTAACTAATGAAGGCGGCAATGAAAAAAGTGTCTTTGCTTGCAGGAATGGTTTCTTGCTGTGCTATGCTTTCGGGGTGTCTGACGCATTGGTTTGTGGATTCTACCACAAGACTCCAGGTTGAGAACGGAACTAGTCAGACGATAGTTGAAATCGGTATCGTTTCTGAAGACGGATCTGCCTACAGAATCTGGATTCAGGATACGATTCCCGCTGGCGAAAAGAGCCGCGTGTACGAAGCGGATTGGGTCGGAACCTTCACGATGCAAATCAAGACGACGGAATCTTCGTACAGGTTCGACAATATCGAATTGGAAGGCGGAAGCGAGTACATGGTGCTTACGGATAGCACCGACGGCTTGCACTACAGATTCCGCTAATTAAGTGGTCGGTTAGGCGACTTTAGATTCGCAGATTTTTTCAAATTCGTCGACGGTCATGGGCTTTGCAAAGAAGTAGCCTTGGAACAGGTTACAGCCCATTTGGCTCAGCATATTGTACTGGTCTTCGGTTTCTACGCCTTCGGTAAGGGAATAAAGTCCCAAATCGCCAGAAAGCTTTAGAACGTTGCGCAGAATGATTTCTGCCTTTTGGCTGTTCTTGGAACTGCTGAGGAACTTCATGTCGATTTTCAGAACGTCAAGCGGCATGTCCTTGAGCTGGTTCAGCGAAGAATAACCGCTGCCGAAGTCGTCCATCTCGACGATAAATCCCGATTCGCGGAACCGATTCAGAATAGCCATGCGGCTTTCGACTTCGGTCATCATCACGGTTTCGGTGATTTCAATACGCAAACGGGAGGGCTCGATGTTGAATTCCTTGATCAGGGAATTGACTTCTGCAAAGACATCCATGAACAAGAAATCTTTCGGCGAAATATTGATAGAAATGAACAGGTTTGCTTTTTCGCCGGTCCAGGTGGAAAGTATTTCGCAGGCGCTTCGCCAAATGTACTTGTCCAGGTCGGCAATCATGCCGTTTCTTTCGAAAGTAGGGATGAAGGTTTCAGGCTGTAAGAAGCCTTCTTTGGGGTGATCCCAGCGGATAAGCGCTTCTGCCCCGATAATGTGCCCTTCCTTGTCGACAATGGGTTGCAGGTAGGGCCGTACCTGTTTTTCTTCGATGGCTTTTTCGATCTGGGCAGAAATCATCTGGTCCCACATGACCTGTTTGCGCATCTTGTTGTCGTAAAAGGCGATGTGCTTGTTGTATTCGTTCTTGACGGAGGTCAATGCCAATTGGGCGCGGTCGAACATGATCGATATGCCGATATCGCGTTCGGTAATCTTGTAGATGCCCATGTGCATTAGAATGCGGTGCTCGATGGAGCCGTTGGAAATGACGTAGCGGGAAAAACGGCGTTCCAGTTGTTGCAGGTTTGCGTCTCCTGCCGGTAGGCAAATGCCGAAGTCGTCTCCACCCAGGCGTCCGAAGACCCATTCCTTGGTGGAATTTTCGCGAAGCCAGGAGGCAACCTTCAGCAACACGCTGTCTCCCATGTCGCTACCGAAGATATCGTTGACGATTTTGAAGTCCTTGATGTCAAAGTAGGCAATCCAGTACTCTACATCGGGATTCTTGGCGATTGCGTCCTTGATTTTCTGGAAAAGAGCCTCTTTGGTGTATAATCCAGTCAGTTTGTCATGAGTGACATTGTAGATTTCACGCTGGCGCTTGATCACCTTTTCTTTGGCAATCAATGCTTCTTGCTGCAGTTTTTCGATACGTAAAATGGCAATAATGATTAAAGCGGCCGCCAAAAGGTCTAGCAGAATATAGTTTCCCACAAAAAGTTGGAAAACCAAAAGCCCCGTGGCCAAGAAAAGAAACACAAACGATAAAATTTTACTCATAAAATATTACTTTGTTCTATGAGTAGAATATAGCCTATTATATATAGTTCGTTTGTTACAAATTTCTGTTCTAAAGATTATTTAATTTGTTTTTAATTCAATTGGAGCACTTTTTGTCCGATTGTTGAGTGCTGAATAGCTTTTCATAATCTGCAATGGACATGGGCTTTGCAAAGTAGTAACCCTGGAACAAATTACAGCCCATTTCGCTCAATTTCTTGTACTGGTCTTCGGTTTCTACACCTTCTGTAAGGGAGAAAAGTCCAAGATCGCTAGAAAGCCTGAGTATATTGCGCAGAATGGTTTCTGCCTTTCCGTTGTCTTGGGCCTTGCTCAAGAACTTCATGTCGATTTTCAGGACGTCGAGAGGCATGTCCTTGAGCTGGTTCAGCGAAGAATAGCCGCTTCCGAAGTCATCCATTTCGACAATGAATCCGGATTCGCGGAACTTGCTCAGGATCGCCATGCGGCTTTCGGCTTCGGTCATCATCACGGTTTCGGTGATTTCGATGCGCAGGCGCGAAGGCTCTATCTTATATTCGTCGACTAAGTTCTTGATTTCGGCATAGACGTCAATGAAGTAGAAGTCCTTGGGTGAAATGTTCACCGAAATAAAGAGCTTTGATTTCTCGTCGGTCCAAGAAGATAAAATCTCGCAGGCGCTGCGCCAAATGTACTTGTCCACCTCGGCAATCATGCCGTTCTTTTCGAAGGTGGGAATAAACGTGAAGGGAGGGAGGAATCCTTCAGTGGGGTGGAGCCAGCGAACCAAGGCCTCGGCCCCGATAATGGAACCATTGATGTCTACGATGGGCTGCAGGTAAGGAACAATGTGACGCTGCTTGAGCGCTCCTTCGAGTTCTCCAGAAATCTTTTGGCTCCAAAGCACCTGGTCGCGCATTTTGTCGTCGTATATGGCAATATGCGTGTTGTATTCGTTCTTGATACTTGTTTGGGCCAAGTGGGCGCGGTCAAACATGATCGATACGTCGATGCTTGGGTCTGTCACATGATAAATAGTTGACCCTTAAAAAGTCACTTCGCGAGCGCAGGATAAGGAGGTTCGCCGTTTTTATTCACCCCTTCCCGGCAAAGGAAGCAACAGTATAGCC